>JAMFRX010000098.1 GCA_026224995.1 Puia dinghuensis | reverse complement strand
GCATCTTCAGGATGCGGTCATAGCCGATCACCCCTTCCGAAACACCCGTAAAGAATCTGTCGCGCGTGAGATAGTCCATGCGGTCCATATCCAGCTGCCCGGACACCAGCTGATGCAAAAAAGGTTTGGGATAGGTATTCGTAAAAATACGAATGGCAGTCTCCAGCTGACCTTCCAGATCGTCATTGAGCACCCGCATCAGCAGCAGCGACAGCTTTTCGTGCCCGACGCCGGGGATGACCACGCTCTCCAGCGCGTGTGAAAAGGGACCATGGCCGATATCATGCAGCAGGATGGCGATCTTTACGCCAAGCTTCTCTTCATCGTTGATCGGAAAGCCTTTTCGCACGAGCTCTTCTACGGCGTTGCACATCAGGTGATAGGCGCCCAGCGAATGATGCAGTCTCGTATGTACCGCTCCCGGGTATACCAAATGCGCAAAAGCCATCTGATGGATGCGGCGCAGCCGCTGGTAATAAGGATGTGCGACGATATTCAGCAATAAGGGATGATCCAGGGTAATAAAGCCGTATACGGGGTCGTTGATGATCTTACGCGACAATTGGGCCATTCCAGTGTATTTTGTTAAAAATCGTCGGATCAATCTTCAAATGTAGCCAATTTGGCTGGGAAATTGTAGTTTGTGGTATATGGCATTAGGCAAAATACTTTGGGTTGACGATGAAATAGAAAGCCTCCACTCTCAGATCCTCTTCCTGGAAAATAAAGGCTATGAAGTAACGGCTCTAACCAATGGGTTCGATGCGATCGATTTCGTAAAAGATAATCCGATCGATGTAGTGTTGATGGATGAGACAATGCCCGGCATCACCGGGCTGGAGACACTGGCTAAGATCAAGGAAGCCAACCAGCAGATACCCGTTGTCCTCATCACCAAGAACGAGACGGAAAACCTGATGGATGATGCCATCGGCAGCCAGATCACGGACTACCTTATCAAGCCCGTGAATCCCAACCAGGTGCTCCTGAGCCTTAAAAAGATCATCGATAACAAACGGCTCGTGGCGGAGCGGACTACCACGGCCTACCAGCAGCAATTTCGTAACCTCTTCATGGCGCTGAACAGCAACCCGGATTACAACGAATGGATGGATGTCTACAAGAAGCTCGTATACTGGGAGCTGGAAATGGAAAAATCCGATAGCCCCGAAATGCGGGAAGTGCTGCAGGCGCAGAAACACGAGGCCAATACCGAGTTCTTCAAATTCGTCTCGCGGAATTACGCTCAGTGGGTGAATCCGAAATCTACTGAAGGGCCTATCATGTCCCACTCCCTTTTGAAATTCAAGGTGCTGCCGCACGTGGAGAAGGGCATCCCCACCTTCTTTATCCTGCTGGACAACCTGCGCATCGACCAATGGAAGGCTATCCAGCCTATTTTTGCGGAAAGCTTCCGCATCCTGGAAGAGGATAGCTTCTACAGTATCCTGCCCACCGCCACTCAATACAGCCGCAACGCTATTTTTTCCGGTCTCATGCCGCTGGAGATCGAAAAGCAGTTCCCCGCACAATGGAAGAACGATGACGAAGAAGGCGGCAAGAACCTCTTTGAAGAAGAGCTCTTTCGCGCCCAGCTCCGTCGCATGAAAAAAGATCAGCTCAAGACGTCCTATACCAAGGTGCTGAACCACCAGGCGGGACAGGAACTGGTGAACAACATGCACAACCTGTTGAACAACGATCTCAATATCATCGTATACAATTTTGTGGACATGCTCAGCCATGCCCGCACGGAAATGGAAGTGCTAAAGGAGCTGGCCAGCGACGAGATCAGCTATCGCAGCATCACTGCCAGCTGGTTCGAGCACTCCCCGCTCCATCAGGCGCTGAAAAAGGTCGCCGACAAGAAGATCAATCTTATCCTGGCCACCGACCATGGCAGCGTCCGCGTCAAAACGCCTTACAAGGTCATCGGTGACAAGCAGACGACCACCAACCTGCGCTATAAGCATGGCCGCAACCTCAACTATGAGGCCAAGGAGGTCCTTGCCTTCCGTGATCCAAAAGAAGCCGGCCTGCCCGTGCCTACGGTCAATTCCTCTTTTATCTTCGCCAGGGGCGACGGGTTCCTGTGCTACCCTAACAATTACAACTATTATGTGAACTATTATCGCAATACCTTCCAGCATGGCGGCATCAGCATGGAAGAAATGATCATTCCCGTGATCCGGATGACGAGCAAGAGCGTATAATAGCTTTTCTTTCCACATTGCATTTTTCCCTGTGGATAAAATAGAACGGGCCAATCCCGCCCGCGCCGGCTTAAGTAGTAACTTTGAAAGGTATGAAGTTTACACAGACCACCTTAGATAAGATCGAACGCATCCTGGATGAGTCGGAATACATCGTACGCTATGAGCGGGGTAATTTCCAAAGTGGCTACTGTATCCTCGAAGAGCGGAAAGTGGTAGTGCTCAATAAATTCCTTCAGCTCGAAGGCCGTATAAGCACCCTTATAGACATCATCCCCCAGCTCAGGATACTACCGGAGTCGCTGACCCCGGAGGTCCGCAAGATCTATGATGACGTCCTCGCGGCGTATCACACCAGCGAATAATCTCTTACCTTTACTGTGTGAGCAACCCGCCATTAAAAATCACCTTCCTGGGTACGGGTACAAGCACAGGCGTCCCCATGGTCGCATGTCCCTGTGAAGTATGCGCTTCCGCCGATCCGCATGACAAGCGGCTCCGATCCAGCATCCTTGTTCAGTCTGCCAGCACCACCCTTGTGGTGGATACCACGCCCGACTTCCGCTTCCAGATGCTCAGGGAAAATGTCCGGCAGCTGGATGGCGTCATCTTCACACATCCTCATAAGGACCATATAGCGGGACTCGATGATGTCCGGGCCTACAACTATTTCCAGCGCAAGGCCATGGACCTCTATGCCAACGAAATGACCCAGGAGTCTATCGTAAGGGAATTCCCCTATGCCTTCGCCGATATCCGGTACCCGGGCATCCCGGAGCTCAGGCTGAACCGCATAGATAAAGAGGCATTCACCATCGGCGACATCACCATTATCCCCATCCAGGTCTGGCATATGAAAATGCCGGTTCTGGGCTTCCGCTTCGGGAACTTCACGTATATCACCGATGCCAACCGCATCGAAGAAGATCAGCGGGAAAAGATCCGGGGAAGCGAACAGATCGTTCTGAATGCTTTGCGTCACGAAAAGCATCTTTCTCATTTCTCCCTGGGTGAAGCGATAGATGAAGTGCAATCCATAGGTATTCCCCATGCCTGGTTCACCCATATGAGCCATCAGCTTGGCAGGCATGCCGACATCACACCCACCCTCCCCACAGGAATACAGCTGGCCTACGACGGCCTCGTGCTGCATGTCTGACCCCTTTGCATTTCTTTAACCAAAATTCCGTTAAACTTTGGACGGCATTCCTCGTCTTAGGGAGCATAAATCTAGAAGTATGAGAAAAATAGCCCTGATCCTGCCGGTGGTCCTGTTGATGGCGGTGCGCTCTTTCGCCCAGACCTCGGTAGAGCTCATCCCTACGGTTGGATACACGTTTGCCGACCGCAATGATTTTTACAACACTTATGGCCGCATCGGCGATGGCGTTAGTTTCGGTGGTTCCGTCAAATTCAATGTTAACCGCAGCTTCGGCATCGAAGTCCTGTACAGCCACATGAATACCACCAACGGCCTGTACTATTATGGTCCCGACCAGTCGGCGATCCAGCAGAATAATCTCCGGTTCGATTATATCATGGCCGGGCCTGTAGAATCATTCAACATCCCCAATTCCACCGTCCGGCCCTTTATCGGCGCCCTGCTCGGTGCAGCCATCATGACGCCGGATGCCAGCTCGGGCTATTCCCAGGACACCAGGTTTGCAGTAGGCTTCCAGCTGGGCACGAATATCTACTTTTCGCCCAGGGTGGGCATCCAGCTGAAGGCCCAGCTCCTGTCCCCCGTTGATGGCGCCGATGGCGGCCTTTTCTTCAGCAATTACGGCGGCGGCAGCGGGATAAACACCTATTCATCCATTTACCAGTTCAGCCTTAGCGGTGGGCTCATTGTCGGTCTCGGCCGGGTATTGCCCGCACAGCAGTTCCGGCCCAACCGGCGCCCAGGCCCCCGGCATTACCGCTACTATTATTAACGATATTTGATCGGTACCCCCTTTAGACCCCGCGAAAGCGGGGTTTTTTTATACAAAAAAAGTTGCCTGTGAAACTAACATTCGTTAGCTTTACAATGCCATGCCGGCTGTCAGTCTGTCGAGCTTATGACTGTCCGGCGCAACGATAACGATTGTTTACCACTCATTGCCAGGCAATAGCCCCCAGGTTGTTGCCTGGTTCTTTTAAGGTTACGACAGTCTGAGATTAAAGTATTCTACATGGAATTTGCAACCGAAGAACTCACCGAACAGGTGGGCCGTACCGCCCGCCAATTCGCAGCACAGCATATCAAGCCCTATGTAATGGAGTGGGATGAGGCCCAGACCTTTCCCCACGAAGTTTTTAAGGAATTGGGCCGTCTCGGCATGATGGGTGTCGTCGTCCCGGAAGAGTATGGCGGATCTGGCCTGTCTTACCTCGAATATGTTGCTATTATAAGCGAGATCTCCGCTGTCTGCGGGTCCATTGGGCTGAGTCTCGCGGCCCACAACTCCCTGTGTACGGGGCATATCCTTGCCTTCGGCAGCGAGGAGCAAAAAAGAAAATACCTGCCCCGGCTGGCTTCCGGGGAGGCGTTGGGCGCATGGGGGCTAACGGAGGCGAATACCGGCAGCGATGCCGGTAATATGCGCTGTACCGCTGTTAGGGACGGGCAGGACTGGGTGATCAATGGTAGCAAGAACTGGATCACCCATGGCATCAGCGGCGATATCGCCGTGGTAGTCGCACGTTCTGGCGAACCCCGAAGCAAGAACAACGCCACGGCCTTTGTGGTGGAGCGCGGCACGCCGGGTTTCAGCGGTGGAAAAAAAGAGAACAAGCTGGGCATGCGCGCCAGCGAAACGGCCGAGATGATCTTCGAAAATTGCCGCGTCCCTGCCGCCAATTGTCTAGGCGAGGCCGGAGATGGCTTTCGCCAGGCCCTGGCCGTTCTCGACGGGGGCAGGATCTCCATTGCAGCGCTTTCCCTGGGCATCGCCAAGGGCGCCCTGGCGGCAGCCTTGCAGTACTCCAAGGAACGGCATCAGTTCGACCAGCCCATCAGTAATTTCCAGGGTATCTCCTTCAAGCTGGCCGATATGGCCACCGAGATCGCCGCTGCCGAGCTGCTAACGCTCCAGGCGGCTGACCGTAAGAATAAACACCTGCCGGTAACCAAGGAGTCCGCCATGGCCAAGTATTATGCCAGCGAAGTGGCGGTGCGCGCCGCTACCGAAGCCGTCCAGATCTTTGGCGGCTATGGGTATACCAAGGATTTTCCAGTGGAGAAGTTCTATCGCGACAGCAAGCTTTGCACCATCGGCGAGGGGACATCAGAGATCCAGAAGATCGTGATCGCCCGGGAAGTGCTGAAAGGTTAGGCCATCAGTCGCCGGACAAGCTAAGGCATAAAATCTTCTTCAGCCTTTGGCCCGTATTTGTCGAACAGCTTGTCGACAGCGCCCGAAAAGAATGGGAATTTTTCCTTCGTGAAATTTTTTATGACCTCGATGGCCTTATAGGCCTGCTCTTCCGTCAACCCTTCGGCCTTCAGCTTGGCGATCAGCTCTTCCATGCTTATGCTACTTTTAGGAGGTTCATCTTGCTCTTATCGAATTTTTTCTGCGCATATTCCAGGTCGAGATGGAATTTTTCCTCTTTGGCAGAAGGTAGCTCGAACATGGCGTCGGTCAGGATGCTTTCACAAATGCTCCGCAGTCCGCGTGCGCCCAGCTTGAATTCTACGGCTTTGTCCACCATAAAATCCAGCACCTCTTCGTCGAAGCTCAGCTGGATGCCCTCCAGCTCGAACAGCTTCTTGTACTGACGGATAAGCGAGTTTTTCGGCTCCGTGAGGATCGACCGTAAGGTGATCTTGTCCAGTGGATCCAGATGCGTGACTACCGGCAAACGACCCAGCAGCTCCGGGATCAGCCCGAACGATTTGAGGTCCGGCGCATTTACATATTGAAGGAGGTTCTTTTTCGCCTGTTCCTGCTGTTCCTTGTTGACATTGAAGCCAATCGCATTGGTATTGATCCGCCGGGCGATGATCTTGTCCACTCCGTCGAAAGCCCCACCGCAGATGAAGAGGATATTCTGGGTATTGATCTTGATGAGCTTCTGTTCCGGATGTTTCCGGCCGCCCTGCGGCGGAACCAGCACGTCTGTCCCTTCCAGCAGCTTGAGCAGCCCTTGCTGGACGCCTTCACCGCTGACATCACGCGTGATAGACGGGTTATCCCCCTTGCGGGCGATCTTGTCGATCTCATCGATATAGACGATACCTCTTTCGGCAGCGGTCACGTCATAGTTGCATACCTGCAGCAAACGCGTGAGGATGCTCTCAACGTCCTCGCCCACATAGCCGGCCTCGGTGAATACCGTGGCATCGACGATGGCGAAAGGCACATTGAGCAGGCGGGCTATCGTCTTGGCTAAAAGGGTTTTTCCGGTGCCCGTCTCGCCAACCATGATAATATTGCTTTTTTCGATCTCTACCTCGTTCTCGACTACCTTTTGCTGGAGCCGCTTGTAGTGATTGTAAACAGCCACTGACAGCACTTTCTTCGCATCGTCCTGACCGATCACGTATTCATCCAGGATGCGTTTTACTTCTACAGGTTTCTTGACCGTTAATTTGAAGGAACTGCTACCGGCTGAATCATCCCGGATCATCAGTTCCTGCTGGATGATCTCCTGCGCATGCTCGACACAGTTCTCACAGATATGCCCTTCCTGACCGGCAATGAGGATTTTCACCTCATCCCGATTACGACCGCAGAAAGAACAATGCAATGTATTTTTAGCCATTAGAGCGTATTATCAATTATTAAACACTGGGACTACAAAGTTACCCAACTTATTGGATTCTCACAGTAGCGTGGAAAAAACAATCCCATTGAGGATCAATATGTTATCTATTTTTCGGCGTAAACATGGTCTACGATGCCATATTCTATAGCCTCTTTGGCGTCCATCCAGTAATCCCGGTCGAAATCCTTCATTATCTGTTCGTATTTCTTGCCGCAATTCTCTGCCAAGAGCCTGGCGCTGATATCTTTAACCCGCCGGGTTTGTTTGGCGGTGATCTCCAGGTCGATGCTGACGCCCTGCATATATCCACCCAGGCTGGGCTGGTGGATCATGATCTCGGATAAAGGATAGACAAAACGCCTGCCCTTCACCCCGCCGCTCAGCAGGATAGAGCCCATCGACGCGGCAAGACCCATACAAATGGTGCTAACCGGGCTTTTAAGCATTTTCATCGTATCGTAGATAATGAAGCCGGAAGTGACTACCCCGCCGGGGCTGTTGATGTAGAACTTTATCTCCTCGCCGGGCTTATCGGCATCCAGCAGCCGCAGTTTGGTCACCACCTCTTTTGCCGACTTGTCGTCTACAGGTCCCCACAATTCCACGGCCCTTTTTTCAAAAAAGAGCTTTTCCATCTTTTTGGCCAGCAGGCCGTATTCGGGGCCTTTCTCGTCCTTGGATTCCTTTTCATCGGGCTCGTCATCGAGGTGAACGGGAGTGGTTAGATATTTCGAATAGTTCATATTAATTTTTTTGTAGGTTATAACACTATTGGGCGTTTTCTTTTCTGGGGTTCAGCAGGAGCACTTCGTCTACCAGGCCGTAGTCTTTTGCTTCCTGTGCCGTCAGCCAATAGTCGCGGTCGCTGTCCTTTTCCACTTGCTTGGCCGTCTTGCCGGTATGGAAGGCCGTGATATCATACAGCTCCTTTCTCAGCTTCCGGATCTCGCCGACGGTGATCTCGATGTCCGAGGTCTGGCCGCCGATAGCGCCGCTGGGCTGATGCATCATCACCCGGCTATGCTTGAGGGCCGTCCGTTTGCCTTTGGTGCCTGCGCACATGAGGACCTGACCCATAGAAGCCGCCATCCCAATACAGATGGTAGATACGTCCGGGGTGACATATTGCATGGTGTCGTAGACCCCCAGGCCGGAGTATACGCTACCGCCGGGGCAGTTGATGTACATCTGAATGTCGCGGTGCCGGTCCGTGCTGTCCAGGAACAGCAGCTGCGCGGTCACGATATTCGCCACTTCTTCGTTGATCGGATATCCCAGGAAGATGATCCGGTCCATCATAAGCCTGCTGTACACGTCCATGACAGCCACATTCATCGGGCGCTCTTCAATAATGTTCGGGGTAAGGTTAGTGACAACGTATTTGTTGTAATCATTCAACGTATTGCTGGAAATACCACGGTGTTTCACAGCATATTTCTCGAATTCGTTTACAGGATTCATAGTTTGTTTTTTCAATGATGTAATGCCAATTCTATTCTTTGGACCAAAACGTTCATCCAAATCTCCGTCCAAACTTTGAAATTGCCAAAAAACTGACAATCCGGCATAAAATTTAAAAAGAACCCCGGTCATCGACCGGGGTTTATCGTTTATCTCTAGTGTTGATGATGTTGATGCTCTTCCACCAGATGCTGGAACTCGTCCCGGCTCACCGGCTTGTCTGCCGGAGTGACCTGTGTTTCCACCCAGCTGAATACCCTTTCCGTCTGTATCCGGTGAACGGTGTCTTCCACGAATTTCCGGTCCTGCATCATGCGTTGTACATAATCGGCTACCCAGGGTTGTTCCTCGGCGCCTGATGGCATGCCCATATAGCCGAACAGCTGCTGTTTGGCGAAAGCATTGATATCTTCGGCGCCGACTTCTATATGGTTGTCATGGACGATCTTGTCCACGATGAGCGTCCACTTCAGCTGGTTCACGAAAGACGGGAACTCCTGCTCTACTTCGGCATGGCTCTTGGGCGTTTCTCCGCCCGTTTGCATCCAGCGCTTGAGGAAGTCTTCCGGGAATTCGATCTTCGTCTGATCCAGCAGGGTATGGTAGAGGGTATGCTGCAATTGGTTACGGGCCTGGCCATCCCAGTGGTTCTGGATATCGCCTTTAACGGCGTCGCGGAAGTCCGCTTCGGTGGCGATCTCTTTGCCGGGGAAGGCGGTCTTAAAGAACTCCTCATTCAGCTCCGGCTTCTCGATGAGCCCAACTTTCGTGATCTCGGCTTTGAAGTATTTGTCGGATCCGGCGGTATCGGCCTTGTCCAGGCCCAGGTCGTTGAGCACCCATTCCCTCTCCTTTACGTCGAAGGCGGCAGAAGGCTGCAGGACGATGAAATCTCCATTTTTAAGGCCGATCCATTTCGGCCGGGTGGTCTCGTTAAAATATTTTACCAGCAGGGAGTTGTCTTTCTTTATCCCGCCTTCGATGGGCTCGCCGGCCGCATTCGTTTCCGTGAGGGTCAGGTTCAGTACGTTCTCGTCGCTGCTTACGGCTTCCGGTTCCGTCATTTTACCATTGCGGGTCCGTATGCGGTCCACCTCTTCGTCGATCATCTCGGGAGTGACCTCTACCTTGAGCCTCGTCGGCTTGGCCGAAGCCAGGTCAGCCAGGCTGAAGGCTGGCTTTAAGCCTATCTCGAAGGCAAAAGAGTAGTCGGCCGGATTGTTGATATCTATCTGGCGGGCATCGTTCTCGGGTAAGGGGAGGGGCTGTGCAAAGATCTCCAGCTTTTCGGTAGACATATAGCTGGTGAGCTCTTTCTCCACGGTTTTCAGCACCTCGTCGGTGAACACGGAATTGCCATACATTTTCTTTATCAGTCCGGCAGGAACCATTCCTTTCCGGAAGCCGGGAATATTTGCCTGCTTGCCGTATTGTTTCAGCGACTTATCGAAAGACGGCAGATAATCGCCTTTGGAGATGTTGACGGTGATCTTGTCCGTCAACAGTCCGACATTTTCCCTTGTTACTGTTGCCATATTGCTAATTTGTTTAAATCGGGGTGCAAATGTACGCTTTTTTTCGCTTTTTGACTAATATTGGACTAATATGAATAACGCTGCTACGCAGAGCATGGACATGCTTACCAAACAAGTTAGATCGTTGAAGATCTACACGGCGGTATTAACAGTCATCACCATCTGCTGCCTGATCGCTCTTTTCCTGACAGCGCGCGGAACCAACCAGTTTACCGAGCTTACCGCCCGGCGCATCAATATTGTCGAGCCGGACGGGCGGCTGGCCCTTGTCATCAGTGATCACGTCAATCAGCATCCCGGGGCCATGAACGGTAAGGACCTGCCTGTACGCGACCGCCCTGCCGGCATGATCTTCTTCAACGAAGAAGGTGACGAATGCGGCGGGCTGATATACGACGGCACGAAGAAAGCCGCCAGCTTTACCTGGAGCGTTGATCAATATAAGAACGACCAGATCATGCAGCTGCAGTACGAGCAGGACAGCGACAGGACGCTTGCCCGATCCTATGGCCTCAAGCTTTGGGACCGCAGCGACCGCTTCACCCTGCAGCAGAACATGGATTACTACAACTCGTTATCCGGGCCAAAGGATACCGCCGCGCTCCGGGCGGGCTACGACAGCCTGCGCCGGGAGGGTCTGCTGTCCGTGGAACGACTTTTCCTGGGCCATACTACGGATGGTCAGACGGGGCTGTTCCTGCGCGACAGCAAAGGAATTCCCCGCCTCCGCATTTGCATCGGCAAGGAAAATGAACCACTGATCCAAACACTGGATGAAAAGGGGAATGTCATTGCTTCATGGACCGGAAAGCAAACGGTAAAATAGATCGATGTGTGCGGGCGATAGGGGTCGAACCTACATGCCTTGCGGCGCCAGATCCTAAGTCTGGTGCGTCTGCCAATTTCGCCACGCCCGCTAACTAATTATTATCCAACGATATACTTCAGGTGCACTGCTAATTAGCGCAAAGCGGCTGCATAAATGGCATATCCGCATGGCCAACCAGAAAGCGTGCAAAACTAGGCCTTTTTTTTGTAAATTCGTATAGTATGGACATGGAAACAGTTGCCGCGATACCGAAATACAATCTTACGGAAGACCAGGAAAAAAAACTTATTCTAAGGGAATACCGTGCCCTCTTGCGTTCACTGAAGCTCAAGCTCAAATCGGGCGATAAGGAGCTGATCCGTTCGGCCTTCGAAATGGCTGCCGATGCGCACAAGACCATGCGTCGCAAGAGCGGTGAGCCCTACATCCTTCATCCCCTGGCCGTGGCCAGGATCTGCTCGGAAGAGATCGGCTTGGGCGTGCGCTCCACCATCTGCGCCCTCCTGCATGATACGGTAGAAGATACTGACATCACCCTGGAAGACATTGAAAGGGAATTCAGCGGCGAGATCGCCCGCATCGTCGACGGCCTGACCAAGATCTCCAACGTGGTCGACGTCAATGCCTCCCGTCAGGCGGATAACTTCAAGAAGATACTGCTTACCCTTACGGACGACCCGCGGGTCATCCTCATCAAGCTGGCGGACCGGCTGCATAACATGCGTACCCTGGACAGCATGAAGCGGGAGAAGCAGCTGAAGATCGCCAGCGAAACAGTGTATGTATATGCGCCGCTGGCGCATCGTATGGGCCTTTATACGATAAAGACGGAGCTGGAAGACCTGGCCATGAAATACCTGGAGCCGGAAGAGTACCGGGAGATAGCCCGGAAACTGTCGGAGACCAAACGCGAACGGTCCAGGTATATCAACGAGTTCATCAAGCCGTTGAAAGATAAATTAGACAGGGCCGGAGGCTTCGACTTCGACATCTACGGTCGCCCTAAGAGCATCCACTCTATCTGGAATAAGATGCGTAAAAAGGGCGTTGCTTTCGAGGAGGTCTATGATCTTTTTGCCATCCGGGTCATCCTCAACTCACTCCCCGAAAAAGAAAAGGAAGATTGCTGGAAAGTGTATTCCATGATCACCGACGAATACAATCCCTCGCCCGAACGCCTGCGGGACTGGCTTAGCAACCCCAAATCCAACGGTTATGAAGCTCTGCATACGACAGTGATGGGCCCCCAGGGCAAATGGGTGGAAGTACAGATCCGGTCCAAGCGGATGAACGAGATCGCGGAGAAAGGGCTTGCCGCCCACTGGAAATACAAGGAAGGCGCCGCCGACGAGAGCCGGTTCGACAAATGGTTCCAGCAGATCCGCGAAGTCCTGAATACCGAGGACAACGACTCCATTGATTTTCTACAGGACTTCAAGACCAGCTTCCTGGCGGACGAGATCTATGTATATACGCCAAAAGGTGACGTCAAGATGCTGCCTGTGGGTTCCACCGCCTTAGACTTCGCCTTTTCCATTCATAGCGCCATCGGAGAACAGACTATTGGCGCAAAGGTGAACCATAAGCTGGTGCCCCTTAGTCATAAGCTGCGCAGCGGCGACCAGGTAGAGATCATAACCTCCAGCAAGCAAAAGCCCAATGAGGACTGGCTCGGCATCGTCGTCACGGCAAAGGCCAAGACCAAGATCAAGGATGCCCTCAAGGACGAGAAACGGAAGATCGCGGACGAAGGGAAATACATTGTTCAACGCCGCCTGGAAAACTTCGGCGCTGCATACAACCAGCATAATATCGATATCCTCACCACTTTTTATAAGCTGTCCTCTTCGCTGGATTTCTTTTACCAGGTATCCGTCCGCAACATCGACCTCAAAGAGCTCAAAGAGTTCCAGGTGCTGGGCGACAGGCTCGAGCCGCCAAAACCGCCCAAGCCGGCTATCGAAACCCGGCCAATCGATGCCGCTTCGTCGACCGTTCCCCGCAAGGATACAGAGCTCATTATCTTCGGGGAGAGCAGCGACCGGATCGTCTATACGCTGGCCAACTGCTGCAAGCCGATCCCCGGTGACGACGTCTTCGGGTTCGTGTCCGTCGGAAAAGGATTGACCATTCACCGCACCAATTGCCCCAATGCCGCCAAGCTGATGGCCAATTACGGACATCGGGTCGTCAAGACCAAATGGGCTAAGAACAAGGAGATCTCCTTCCTCACGGGTGTCCGGATCGTAGGCATGGATGATGTGGGAGTCATCAACAAGATCACCAACCTCATCTCCGGGGAGCTCAAGCTAAACATCAACGCCCTTACCATCGAAGCAAAAGAGGGCCTTTTTGAAGGGAATATCAGGATCTATGTGCATGACAAGGAAGAGCTCGAGGAGCTCGCCTCCAGATTGATGCAGCTCAATGGTATCCATACCGTAGTCCGATACGACACGGAGACGGTCTAAATTTATCTTTTTTCGAAAACGCCGACTTCACCTATTTTTGCCGCTTCTAAAAAGAAATTAATTTAATGGTTGATGTAATCTTAGGCCTCCAGTGGGGCGACGAAGGAAAGGGGAAGATCGTGGATTTTTTCGCCCCGCGCTATGACCTGATAGCCCGGTTCCAGGGTGGCCCCAACGCCGGTCATACCTTGTACGTTAATGACAAGAAGATCGTTCTTCACCAGATACCGTCCGGGATCTTCCATGAGAAGACCGTGAACCTCATTGGCAATGGTGTCGTGCTCGATCCCGTGACCCTGCGGCGGGAATGTGAATCCGTAGCCGCTTTTGGGGTAGACTACCGTAAGAATCTGTATATCTCTCAACGGGCTCATCTCATCCTTCCGACCCATCGGGCGCTCGACAAGGCCTCAGAAATGTCAAAAGGACAGGAAAAGATCGGCTCTACGCTCAAGGGCATCGGCCCTGCTTATATGGACAAAACGGGCCGTAACGGCCTCAGGGTAGGTGATCTGCTGGACAAAAGCTTTACCACGCAGTATATCCGGCTGCGCCTCAAGCACCAGAAGCTGCTCGATAGCCTCAACTTCCACGAAGACCTCTCCGCATGGGAAGAGGAATTCTTCGAAGCCCTCGACTTCATGCGGCAGTTTAAGATTGTTAATGGTGAATACTTCATCAACGATAAGATCGCCCAGGGCAAGAAGGTCCTGGCGGAAGGCGCCCAGGGCAGCATGCTGGATGTCGACTTCGGAACCTTCCCCTTCGTCACTTCTTCCAATACCATCTCTGCGGGTGTATGCACCGGTCTCGGCGTCCCGCCCCAGCAGATCCGCGATGTGATTGGCGTCAGCAAGGCGTACTGCACCCGGGTGGGCAGCGGTCCCTTTCCTACGGAGCTGGAAGACGCCACGGGCGAAGAGCTGCGTAAGGTGGGAAGCGAGTTCGGCGCTACCACGGGAAGACCGCGCCGCTGCGGATGGATTGACGGTGTGGCACTTAAGTTCGCCTGCATGATCAACGGGGTCACCAAGATCGTGATGACCAAGGCCGATGTCCTGGACGCTTTTTCCGAATTGAAGGTGTGTACCGCCTACAAGGTCAATGGGGAAACGACCAACGAGATACCCTTCCAGATGAACCGGATGAAGATCGAGCCCGTTCTGCAGTCCTTTGGCGGTTGGAAAACAGATACCACAGGGATCAAAAAATATGATAACTTGCCCGAAAAGATGCAGGAATATGTGAAGTTTATTAACCAATACCTGGGCGTGAATATTTCGTATATTTCCAATGGGCCCGGTAGGGAGCAGCTTATAGAGAAGGTATAGAAAAATTTAATTCAAAATAAATTTGGCGGATTAAAAACTTCGCCGAAAATTTACATAACAATCTTATTGGACATGGCACCAAAATCTGATAAGGAGGGAAAGGGTTCTAAGAAATCCGCGCCTCAAGCACCGAAGGAAACTCCGGAGAAACCAGCTTCGAAACCCAAAAAAGTGGATGACGAAGATGAGGTCCTG
Source organism: Puia dinghuensis (assembly GCA_026224995.1). GTDB lineage: Bacteria > Bacteroidota > Bacteroidia > Chitinophagales > Chitinophagaceae > Puia > Puia dinghuensis_A. The sequence continues at coordinate 6,485 of JAMFRX010000098.1, read as the reverse complement.
GATGACGATGATGATACCCCAAAGGGGGCATCAAAAAAACCTGCGTCCAAGGCGGCGTCGGGTTCAAAGTCTCCGGCCAAAAAAGGTGACGAGGACGACGACGATGAAGAGGGTGAGGATTTTGATGAAGTGGACGAATGGGAAAAAGTAGAGGAAGAAGAGGAATGGGACCCTGACTTCGACGAGTTCGATGTCCCCAAATCCAAGACCAAGAAGAGTACGGGCGGCAACACTTCGAAGAAGACCAAAGCCGGCGAAGAGGACGATCTGGGCCTTGATGAGGACTTCAAGGATCTGGACCTCTTTAATGACAGCGGATTCGACGAGGAAGAGGACGACTTTTAATACCTGCAATCAGGCTAACCACGCTGGTGAAAAGAACCTACGTTAGTTTTTCCATATCTGATCCTCAAATTATCAAACGACAAATGTTGACATGGGCTGCCCCATTCAACATTTCTTGTTTTTTAGATAACCAGGACTACCGGCCGGAGCCCATCCGGTTCCAGGAAGCGCCGCAGGCCAAAGGGCCCGCCAGAGCAGGGCCGGCTTTCGAATGTCTGCTGGCCGTCGGCGCCGTTGAATCTTTTACCGCAGCTGCAGGCCATGCTTTTTCGGGTCTCTCCACCTGGGCTGCCCAAAGGCAGGAATGGCTCTTCGGTCATTTTGCCTATGATCTGGCGACCGAAACGGAGCCTGGGCCTGCCATCGTCGCTGCAGGGCCCGGCATCGTCCATCAGCCCGGTTCCCTTGCGCCGGCCGCCGATCCCGCTGCACGACCCAACCCCCCTGCACCGGCCGCCGATCCCATTGGATTCCCCGACCTGTTCTTTTTCGTTCCCGAAATCGTCTTGCAGCTCTCCCAGGATAGCATCCGCATCGGCGCCCTCCATTCGGATCCGGCAGCCCTATGGGCCGAGATCAGCCAGACAAGCCCTGCCGATGCCCCACCACCGGCTTCTACCCGCTTTACCCCACGCCTTACCCGCGACGAATACCTGGCGACCATTACAGCCCTGCAGCGCCATATCCTCCTGGGCGACTGTTATGAGATCAACTTTTGCCAGGAGTTCTATGCCCAGCCTGCGGCGCTCGATCCCCTGGCGGCCTGGCAGGCCCTCAGCCAGGCTTCACCCAATCCCTTTTCCGCCTACTACCGGCTGGACGAGCGCTTTTTACTCTGCGCCAGCCCCGAAAGGTTTCTGAGCAAGACCGGCAGCACCCTCCTGTCGCAGCCCATTAAAGGGACTGCCGCGCGCGCGCTATATGACCCGGCAGCCGACCTCCGTCTTGCCAGGGAGCTCTATCTAAGCGAGAAGGACAGGGTGGAGAATGTGATGGTCGTGGACCTGGTTCGCAACGACCTGAGTAAGATCTCTCTGCCGGGCTCCGTTCAGGTCAGCGAGCTCTTCGGCATCTATCCTTTTCCACAGGTGCATCAGATGATCTCCACTATTACCGGGGAGCTGCTTCCGGAGCTTCACTGGTCTCAGGCCATTGCGGCCACCTTCCCGATGGGCTCCATGACGGGGGCCCCAAAGAACAGGGTTGTGCAGCTGATCGCCCAATACGAACGTTCCCATCGCGGCATCTTTTCCGGCGCGGTCGGCTATGTGACTCCCGAGGGCGACTTCGACTTCAACGTCGTAATCCGCAGCCTCCTGTACAATCGGGAAAAGCAATACCTCTCCTATCTTGTAGGTTCAGGCATCACTTTCAACAGCGATCCCGCCGCAGAATACGAAGAATGCCTCCTGAAAGCCCAGGGCTTATTAAAGGTTTTTAACTGATAAAGCCGCAACGCCGGCTTCTACTGGCCCTATCTGACTGCCCAGCAGCTCTACCGACTCGGTGAGGATCTGGTACTTATTGGATACGAACAGATCCATCTTGCCGGCCGGCAGCTCAAGGTCATAGCTGTTGTTGTCGCTGGCCATGATCTTATCGAATTCCGGGTTATACCGGCCGAAGGTGGCCGAGTCCAGCAAGGTATATTTCATAATGATAGCCGAGGAATACTTCCCGGAGACGTTGATCGTCGAAGCGGCAGTCATTTCCTTTTCGCTGAGGTTGCGATGGAAGACGTACATGGCCGAGCCCGACAGCTGGTCGGTGGCCTCGTCCCTGGTCAGTGTTGTGACGCTGCCCTGCCCTTCGAACGTATATTGGGTCCCAATGAATCGTTTAACGTGCAGGCGCGACTCCAGCGGGAGATAATCCTGCAGATCCCAGAAGTTATGGCTACCGCTGCGATGGATGGCATGATAGACATTGGCCGTCCCGGCATTGTAGGCCGCGATCACCAGCAGCCAGTCTCCCAATTGATTATAGAGATCGCGGAGGTACAAGGCCGCCGCGCGGGTGCTTTTTACATAATTTTTGCGCTCATCCACATTCCGGTTGACTTTTAGCCCCAGATCCCGGGCCGTCTGCGGCATCAGCTGCCAGGGGCCTTTAGCGCCCACCCTGGAGACTGCGGACGATTTGAGGTTGGATTCGATGACCGCCAGGTATTTGAGCTCCTTAGGCAGCCCGTATTGGCTCAGGATGTTCTCGATCAGACTAAAGTACGGCATTCCCCAGCTGCGGAGGCTCTGCAGGTCTTGCCAGTTCTCTTTCATATAGTCCTGGACGAAATTGAGCGCTTTTGGGTTCAGCCGAACGCCATTGGTTCCGCCCACGGTAGTGGCCATAAACAATTGGCTAAAAGCGATCTCGGAACGGGCGCTGACGATGGGAGCAGTGAGGGAATGGTTCATTCCAACGACCCTGTCTGTGTCATTAGCGTGATATAAATCCTGTGAATCAAACGATTGTGTGGGGTATATCCAGGCCGAAGCCAATACGAACGTGGAAAATAGAACGACGACACCCAACAATAAAAGCCTTCTGTTGTACATGGGTCCAACGATTTAAGATGGTAAACACCATTATCGGTATTTACAATCTTCCATAGGTTCGGAAAAGCAGGGAGATTGCTTGCAAAGCCATCAACCAAACAACGGATTAGTGCAGTAGATTAGTCGCTTCATATCTCTCAGTCACATAGAGTAGGATTTCGTAGGACTTTATTGTTGCATCATCTGATGCGAGAACTGAAGCAAAGATAATTCATCAAACCGACTTGTCATAGCCTGAATACCAAAAGGCATGCCATTTGTATGGACGAAAAGTGGTAGAGAAATTCCGGGAATTCCGGTAAGATTAGCGTAAACTGTATATATATCAGCGAGATACATCGCGATGGGGTCATCCATCTTTTCGCCGATTGGGAAGGCCGTAGTTGGGGCCGTGGGAAGGATAATTATATCGAAGTCTTTGAATATCAAGTCTGTACGCTCTGCTAACCGTTTCCGCACCTGTTGGGCCTTGGTGAAGTAGGCATCGTAGTAGCCGGCGCTTAATACAAACGTTCCCAGCAGGATACGCCGCTTTACTTCCTTTCCGAAACCTTCGGAGCGGGATCGTTTGTAAAACTCTGTTAATTCAAGGTTCCGGTCTTCGGTCCGGTGACCATACCGAACCCCGTCGAACCGTGCGAGGTTAGAGGAGGCTTCGGCCGTAGAAAGGACGTAGTAAGCCGGGACAATATAGTCAAGTAGCTCAAAATCAATGGCTGTAACGGTATGGCCCTCTTCCCGCCACCGGTTAGTGCGGGATAAAATGGCGTCTCTGATCTCCGGGTCCAGTCCGGGGTGGGTCAACGCCTCTTTGAAGTAAGCGATACGGTATTTCCGGCCTGCTCCGCCTGTCGGGTCCAGGCTTATCGCGCCGTTGTCCTCCGGTTTGCCGGTCCCGCGCTTTACTGTGCTGTCGAACTCATCTTCGCCGGCTATTACCTCCAGCACCTTGGCCACGTCGGGGATCGTCTGCCCGAAGATGCCGATCACATCGAAAGAGGAGGCATAGGCGATCAATCCATACCGGGACACCCGGCCATAGGTGGGCTTCAGCCCAAGGACGCCGCAGAAATCTGCCGGCTGGCGTACCGACCCGCCCGTATCGCTGCCCAGGCTTACCATACAAAGGCCGGCCTGTACGGCCACTGCGCTGCCGCCGGAAGATCCGCCCGGCACCCGCTTCCTGTCCCTGGCATTCAGCACATTGCCATAAGCGGAGTTTTCGTTGGAGCTGCCCATGGCAAACTCGTCGCAGTTGAGGTGGCCGATGATGATCGCCTCCTCCATCAGCAGCTTCTCTACCGCGGTGGCATTATAAATCGAGACATAGTCCTTCAGGATGCGGGAGGAAGCGGATAGGGGGTGGCCTTTGTAGGCAATGACATCTTTCAGGCCGACCACGACCCCGTGGAGCTTCCCCATGGGATGCCCGTTCTGCCGCCGCTGGTCCAGGAGGCGGGCCTTTTCCAGGGCTTCCTCACCATAGACGCGCAGCCAGGCGTTTAGCTCCTGCTGCTGTTGGATGGCGGCCAGATAATGATGGACTGCTTCTTCGCAGGTCGTTTTTCCCGCCTGCAGCTCAGCCTGGTAACCGGATATGGATTGAAAGGTTAATCCCATACCTTGGCCTCCTCCAGCGCCGCTTTTTTCTCGACCCTTGCGCATAGAAAGATGCTGACCTCATATAAGATTACCAGGGGAACCGAAGCAACGATCGTGCTTAGCATATCCGGGGGGGTGATGATGCTGGCGACGACCACTATGATCAGGATGGCATATTTGCGCACCTTGCGCAGGTAACTCGCGCTGATGACCCCGACTTTCGCAAGGAAATACATGACCAGGGGAAGCTGGAAAGCCAGGCCCGCGCCCAGGATCAGTGGCGTGATCGTGCCGAAATAGTCGGCGATCGTCCAGATATTTTCGATATTGCTGTCGAGGGAGAAATTGGCAAAGAAGTTAATGGTGTAGGGGGCAATGACAAAATAGCCGAAGAATACACCCAGGAAAAAGAGCAGGGAAACATAGAAGATAACCCCGCGAGTGTTCTTCAATTCCTTTGGTTTTAAAGCGGGCTTCGCAAAACTCCAGAACTGGTAGAACACATAGGGGAAGGCCAGGATAAAACCGCCAATTAAGATGATATTGAAATACACGTTGAATTGCCCAGCCACCGTATTGCTTTGCATTTTTACATGGATCTCCTGCATGCAAAGCTTGTTGCCCAATCCCCATTTCTGGCTCAATCGGCAGAGGATCCCATAAGTGGGGAAGTCCCCATGCGTGGGGCCCATCAGGATCCGCTGCACGATAAACTTATTGTAAACGGCCATCAGGATGGCTCCCACCGCAACGGCCAGGGCCGACTTAAAAAGATGGCCCCGTAGCACATCCAGGTGTTCGATAAAGGACATTTCCTTTTCCGTCCCGTCTTTGGTCCTTTTCTTAAATAATTTCATGAAAGTTAGGAATGCATAAAGAGCATAAAAGTATTGCAAAAAAGAAAACCCCGCAAAAAGTATCGCGGGGTTTTACCACTCAATGAAGAGTAAAGAATTAATTGTGGATCGAAGAGTCAGGCGAAACCTGTTTGGTTGTCGTCGTCGTAGTCGTGGTGACCTTTTTGTCATCGCTGACATGCTCTTCTATTTCCCGCTGCACATTATCTTTAGCATCTTTGAACTCACGAATGCCTTTCCCTAAACCACGCATCAGCTCGGGGATCTTTTTGCCACCGAACAGAAGAAGCACTACAAGTAGGATGAGTATAATATGCGGACCGCTGAATAAATCTCCCATAACTTCACATTTTAAGGTACCAACAAAGGTAAATAAAAATCAGTAACCAAAATAATCTTACCTAAGTACTTACGATAGAAAGAGCTGGAGGGATTGAAAAAGCCGTTTATTTCGCTTTTGCCTTCGCCTTGGCTGCGGCTTCGCTGGCCACGGCCTGGCGCTTTTCCTTGATACGGGCGCTCTTACCGCTGCGTTCGCGCTGGAAGTACAGCTTGGCGCGGCGGACGCGGCCTATTTTGTTCATATCGATGGACTCGATATTGGGGGAGAAGAGGGGAAAGGTCCTTTCCACGCCCACGCCATCGGAGATCTTCCGCACGGTAAAAGTGGCTGTATGCCCCGTACCCTGGCGCTTGATCACATCGCCTTTGAAACTCTGGATACGCTCCTTGTTTCCTTCGACGATCTTATAGTTGACGGTGATATTATCACCGGCTTTGAACTTCGGGAGCTCTCTTTTTCCCGTCAGTTGCTCGTGTACAAAGGCTACAGCAGCTTGCATATCTCAAAATTTTAGGATGGCAAAGGTAATAAGAATAAGGTAAAAAACAAAGTTTTTTACCTCGCTACGTTAACGGCTCTCTTTTCCCGGATGACAGTTACCTTGATCTGTCCGGGATAGGTCATTTCGGTCTGTATCTTCTGGGCGATCTCGAAGCTCAGCTTGTCGCTGTCCAGATCCGTCACCTTGTCCGCCTCTACGATGACCCGCAGTTCACGACCGGCCTGGATGGCATAGGCCTTTTCGACGCCAGGGTAGGCGAGCGCCAGGTTTTCCAGGTCCTT
>JAMFRX010000774.1 GCA_026224995.1 Puia dinghuensis | reverse complement strand
GCCTGTTCGCGTTCTCGCGGCTGAACATCGAGGCGTATCCCAATCCGGCGCCGGTCATCCTCGAGATCACCGCGCAGGCGCCCGGTCTCTCCGCCGAGGAGATGGAGAAGTACTACACGATCCCGATGGAGATCGCGCTCTATCCAACGCCGGGCGTGGTCAACATCCGCTCGACCTCGTTCTATGGCCTGAGCTTCGTGCGCGTCACCTTCAAGTACGGCATCGACTTCGATACCGCTTACGCCGACGCGGCCGTCTACATGCAGCAGGGCGTGAACCTCCCGGGCAGCCAGGTGCCGCAGAATATCAAGATAGAGATCCTGACCATTACCGGGAAGGTCGTCCGGGAAATTACGACGCAGGAATTGGGGCCGCTGCATGTGGGACTGAATATCACAGAGTTCAAATGGAACGGTACGGATATGTATGGGCAGCGCTTGGCCAATGGCGTGTATCTATATCACGTGGTTACGAACCTGAACGGAAAGACGTTACAAAAGTATACTGCCGCGGGGGACAATACGGACAAGTTCTTTAACAACGGCTATGGAAAGATGTACCTGATGAAATAGGTCGACCGACTGACCGATGCCTGGTGATCAGGGAGCGGCACTGATGGCGTGGGCCAGGTAGCTGGCGAGCTTACGGTGGCCGGTGGGCCTGAGGTGAATGTCCAGCAGGTAGTAGTCGGCGGGTGTCAGCAGATTTTCAATGTGCAATGGATGGATCTGGCCATGGAAGGCGGAATCGAATGGCGGCGCGGCAAGCTGGCCTTCCAGCGCTGTTACGAACTTGCCGGTGAGAGACGCATATTCGCCAATGTCAAAGACGAATACCCGGGTGTGGGTGAAGTCGAGGCCGGAGCGCTGGAGGATGGCGAGGAAGCGGTTGGCTTCGCCGGTGTAGCGGGCGCTGTCGTCGGGCTGGGTTGATGTGGGCCGGGGGCGGTGCAGCCCGGGGTCGGGCAATGTGGGGTGAGCGGGGCCGTCGGGCGATAATCGATGCAGGCGGGAGTCGAGCAATAATTTAAAGAGGGTACATGCATATTTTCCGGGGAACCAGGCATTGCTCCACCGGAGCACGCTGATGGCGGAGTCGTAGACGGCGGGTGGCGAGATCACCGGGTGGAAACCGTTATTGACACAGGCCAGGTTCTCATCGGCATCGTTGTAGCAATATTGGATCACGACCGTGGAGAGGGAGCTTTTGTCCAGGTCGCGGATGGAGGCAATTTCTCTCGCCGTGCCGTAGGAGGACATGCCGGTATTGAGGACGGGGGTGCCGAGGGAATCCTGCAAGAGGGCGGGAAAACATTGGTCCTGGCTCACGCCCCAGCCGAGCGTATAGCTGTCACCGAGGCAGAGGACGGTGGGCTGGGTGTTGGCATGGCCGGGGGTGTCGGGATGGCTGAAGGTGTCGGTGTGGCCGGGGGTACTCGTGTTAGTGCGAAATCCCCTGGCGTCGGTGAGGATGCTGTCCGAGAACTCTATGTTGGCGAAGACGCCGTGGAGATCGCTTTTCATCCGGTAGAACAGGGCCGTATCGTAGCGGGATAGCCGCGGATCGTATTGGAGGATATTGCGGTCGTAATTGTTGTAATAATAGGAGAAGGCGGGCAGGCAGCGGGGAGGAAGGTGTTCGGGATGGTGGAGCAGCCAGCAGCAGCCGGTGTCTGCGAGGGCGAGGATGATCAGAAAAACAGAAAAGCTTTTTATGCGAGCCGATCTTTTCGGCAGGCGCTTCCATACGGTCGTTTCCAGAAGGCCGGTTACTACGGCCCAAGACAACAATAGCAGCTGAAGCGCGCTAAGCAGATTGTAGGTGAAGACCAGGGATTGCGGGAAGAGCTTTCTGAACAGCGATTTTAGGCAGGCGAGGAGAAGGATGAGGCCGATCGCCAGCAATATTTTTCGTAGAAATCGCATGGAATGCTGAAAGGTAATAAAAATTATCGCAATTTTAAGCAACCATGAAAAAGCGGCTAGGGTATATCATTTATTTGTTCGTGGCTGTATTCCTGCTCTTAGAGGTCGCTTTGCGCATTTACAATCCATTCCATTTACGGCTGAAAGGGGATAAGATCATGCTCCCCGTGAATCAGAAACTCATCATCACCAATAGGATCAATCCGAAGCTTGACTCCGTGATCGTCGATAGCCGCAATAGTCTTGGGTTCAGGGGGCCGGAGCTTCCGCGGGATACGGGCGCGCTGCTCAAGATCATAACGATTGGCGGGAGCACCACGGAATGCCATTTTTTGAATGACGACAAGACCTGGCCTTATCTGCTGGGCGGAGTTCTAACCGATTCGTTCAGGAGCTGCTGGCTGAACAATGCGGGGTTGGATGGGCATTCTACCTATGGGCATCTGGTGTTGCTGAACGATCATGTAAAAAAGCTGCGGCCTTCGGTAGTGCTTTTTTTAACCGGGATCAACGACGTTGAGCTGCCGGAGCCTACGTTTCATGACAAGCTGAATACGAGGGGCGCGGTCGCGGACTGGCGGCATTATATTTTTGAGAACAGTGAAGTGCTGAATGTGCTGCTCAACCTGGCGCGGGGGTGGAGGGCGCAGCGGTTCAACAATACCACCAACAGTATGCTTGTACTGGACAGTGTACAGCGAAAGGTCTTGCCGGATTCGGTGACCGGCAGCAGGCTGGCCAGGCAGGCGCCCTACCTGGAAAGTTACAGGAACAGGCTGGAGCAGCTGGCCGACACTTGTGTTGCGTGGCATATCCTGCCGGTGTTCGTGACGCAACCCAATTTGTTTGGGTTCGGAAAGGATTCCGTGACGGGGGCCGACCTGACGCTTTTTCCAACCGATGGGCCAACCGTTGAAATGAATGGTGCGTTAATATGGGGGATGTTAGAAAGATACAATGATGTGGTGCGCCGGTTATGTGCGCAGAAGAAGCTGCCTCTTATCGACCTGGCGAGGCTCATGCCGAAGAACAGCCTGTATTTCTACGATATGTCCCATTTTACGAACCAGGGTGCTGCGGAGGTGAGCTCGCTGCTCGCTGGGCCGTTCGATAGCATTCTAAAGGAATATTTCCCGCAATATGCCCGGTGACCGGAAATTTTCTGCAAATTTGGCCTCCATGAAGATACTCGGGATCTCTGCATTTTATCATGACGCGGCGGCGGCCTTCCTGCAAGACGGCGAGATCATTGCCGCTGCGCAGGAAGAGCGGTTCTCGAGGATCAAGAACGATCCGGCCTTCCCGGAGCAGGCGATACGGTTCTGTCTGCAATATGCCGGTGTCGCGCTGCATGAGGTGGATGCCGTGGCCTTCTATGACAAGCCCTTTTTGAAATTCGAGCGGCTGCTGGAGACCTACTATGCTTTTGCGCCTGCGGGGCTGGGGTCATTCCTCCGGTCGATGCCTGTATGGATCAAGGAAAAGCTGTTCCTGAAACGAATACTGTACAAAGAGCTGAGCAAGATCGGTGCCTTCGGTGGGAAGAAGCCCTTGCTGCTGTTCCCCGAGCATCATCTATCCCATGCGGCCAGCGCGTATTATCCCAGCGCCTTTTCGGAGGCGGCGATCCTGACGCTGGATGGCGTGGGAGAATGGGCGACGATCTCCATTGCCAGGGGGGAAGGTAAGGACATCACGCTGCTTAAGCAGCTGGACTTCCCGCATTCGCTGGGGCTGCTCTATTCCGCGTTTACCTATTACTGCGGGTTTGCCGTCAACAGCGGGGAATATAAGCTCATGGGGCTTGCGCCTTATGGAAACCGGCGAGGCGAAGATTGCCGGCGGATCGTTGAGCTTATCCGGACCCGGCTGCTGGACATCAAGGAAGACGGGAGCATCTTGTTGAACCAGGAATACTTTGATTATGCTACGGGGAGCAGGATGGTGAAGGACAGGGTATGGAAGGAGCTATTGGGGTTCAGCCGCCGTTCGGAGGACTCGCCGATCGAGCAGATCTATTGCGATATGGCGTTGGCTATTCAGGAGGTGACGGAAGAGATCGTGCTGAAGCTGGCCGCGGAGGCCAGGCGGCTTACGGGGTCGGACCGGCTTTGTATGGCCGGCGGGGTGGCGCTCAATTGTGTGGCCAATGGGAAGCTGCAGGCCAGCGGGCTTTTCAAGGAGCTGTTCATTCAGCCTGCCGCGGGTGATGCGGGGGGCGCCCTTGGGGCGGCCTATGCGGCGCAGCATATCTATTTCGGTCAGGAGAGGACGGTAGTGCATGCCCCGGATGCGCTCAAGGGATCTCTTCTTGGGCCTGAATATTCGGAGACCGATATCCTGCCTGTGGCCCGGAAGTATGGGGCTTTTTACAGGAAGATGGAGGGTGGTGCTTTAACGGAGGAGGTGGCGCGGCTGATCGCCGAAGGGAATGTGATAGGCTGGTTCCAGGGGCGGATGGAGTTTGGTCCCAGGGCGCTTGGCGCCAGGAGCATACTGGCTGACGCGCGTAATCCGGGGATGCAGAAGAAGCTGAATCTCAGCATCAAGAACCGGGAGGGCTTCCGGCCCTTTGCGCCGGCGGTGCTGGCGGAGGTGGCGGGGGACTATTTTGAGCTGGGGGGAGACTCACCTTATATGCTGCTGGTGCAGGAGGTGAAGAAGGAAAGGCAGGTGCCTTTACCGGCGGACTATGCTATGCGGGGCTGGATGGACAAGCTCTATTTCGAACGCAGCGATCTGCCGGGGGTCACGCATATCGACTATTCCGCGCGGGTGCAGACGGTAGGCGGGGAGGCACAGCCGCGGTTCCGGCAGCTGCTGGAGGCTTTTTACAAGCTGACGGGGTGTGCGGTGCTGATAAATACCAGCTTTAATGTCCGCGACGAGCCCATTGTGAATACGCCGGAAGATGCGTTCCGGTGCTTCGGGCAGACGCAGATGGACTATCTGGTGCTGGGAGACTTTATTTTTAGCAAGAAGGCCTATATTGCATAGGAAAATTTACTCATTTCAAAAACCGAGCAGATGGATTTTTTGAAAGACCTCTGGAACTTCCTCAAGGCGCGTAAGAAATGGTGGCTAGCGCCACTGATCATCGTCCTGCTGCTGCTGGGTCTGCTGATCATCCTGGGGGGGAGCTCCGCGCTGGCGCCCTTTATTTACACACTTTTTTAACCGGAGCTATGGACAAGCCAAAGGAGATGGAGACTGTGCTGGTGATCGTGCTGGGACTGATCGTCCTGTACATGGTGAAGCGCTGGAATGGCTTGCTGGTCGCGGCATTGGTGATCGGGATGGCTTGCGTGCTCGTCCCGGCTCTGGCCAGATCGTTTCATTGGGCATGGATGCGGCTGTCGCTGCTGCTGGGGGAGGTGTCCGGCAGAGTTTTGCTGACGGTGGTGTATGTGCTGGTGCTGCTCCCCTTGTCCCTGGTGGCGCGGAGGAAATCGACTATCCGACGGAAGGCTTCGGCAGCGGGAAGTTATTTTACGGAGCGCAATCATCGTTATAGCAAGGAGGACCTTACCAATCCATGGTAAATCCACCGCTGCATAGGAAATGGCTGGCAAGCCCTGCGGTGAAGCTGCTGCTATTTTGTTTCGGATCCCTATTGTTATACTGGCCCAATCTGGGCAGGAGCTTTGCCTCCGATGACTTTGAGGTGATGAAGCGGGTGGGCATGGATAAGACCATCTGGATAAAGGGCTTTTTCCGGCCTTTATCCGATATCACGCTTTACCTCAACTATCTCTTAAGCGGTTTTCGGCCGGCCGGCTATTACGCCACGAATATCCTTTTACATGGTATTGGAAGCTATCTGTTCTATCTATTCTGTCTGCGTTGGAAATGGACAGAGGATAGTGGGCTGCAGCGGCGGTATGCGCTGATAGCGGCGGTATTGTTCCTTTGCTATCCTTTTCATAGCGAGCCTATAGTCTGGGTGCTGGGAAGGGCGTCGCTGGCGGCCAATGTCTTTGGGATGGGGGCTTTACTGGCGGTGGTGAGCAAGGGGCCGCTGGCGGGCCGG
>JAMFRX010000773.1 GCA_026224995.1 Puia dinghuensis | reverse complement strand
AGCGTTGCGCCGAGGTTGCGGAGCAGGGTGTCGAGGGTGCTGCCGGGAGCAGACAACAGATGGACAGCTGCTGTGGCAGGAGGCATACCGTGTACGGCGGGTGCGGGCTGGCCGGCGACCGGCGTTGAACGATTGGCCGTCGGGCTGGCTCGCTCGGGCTGAACCGCCGAATCTGCGAAGGCGGCGGCGAGAACGGTGAATAGCGGCCAGGGACGATAAAGCGGCAGACGGGGGTCATAACCCGGGTTGAGCGTAGTGGTGTAAGGACCCAGTCGTTCCGGCTGAATGCCGGGCTGTCCTTCCGTGAATGCATGAAAAAAGATGCCATCGCCCGGCAACGGGGCCCTTGTCGTATCGGCCAGGCCGAGCTCAAGGGGCTGCAAGCCATACCAGGCGAGGTTGAAGACGGAGCGATAGACGGCCTTGTAGCGTTTTTGAAGATTCACGAGATGCAGGGCTTCGGCGGCGACACCTTCCATGCGGCCATATTGAGAAGTGTAAGAAGCATCGCCATTGTAGGCAGCCGTCTGTCGCGGGGTACCATAATAAGCCATGCCCGATTCCCCTATGCCCCAGAGGATGGAGTCGGCTGACCACTGTTTGTATGCTGGCTCGCCACCATAGTGACCTATGAGCGTAGGGAGGATGGTAGGCCGGCCTGTTTCCCCGTCGCCGGAGATCCACTCCCGGGTTGGGTCCATACCCCTGGCGATGGACACCCAGCGGTCGATCTCGGACAGCTGGCGTTGCACGAGCTGTTCGGGAGCGTGGAAGACGTTTACGGCTACCGGGATATTCTCGTTGCAGACACTCCACCCGAAGATGGAAGGATGGTTGCGGTCGCGGACGATCAGGTCTTTGAGGTGCGCGGCGGCGCTGTTCCAGTAGTCTTCCGAGGTGATATCGGGGCCACCGTCACTGGCCCACATGGCTGTTTCGTCCAGTACCAGGATGCCCATTTCATCTGCGACGTCGAGATAAAACGATGGATAGGGTTCGGCATGCAGCCGGACCGCGTTGGCATGTGCCGCTTTGAGCATGGTATACCAGGCCCAGGCATAGCGGCGCGTCATCTGGGGGATGCCCATGAAATGCCAGGAGTCTCCGCTGAGGGTGAGAGGCTGGCCGTTGAGGAGGAACTGTTTATTATGGATGGTGGCTTCGCGCCAGCCAAAACGCGTATAGGCGAGATCGGGAGAGGCATTCTGGCCATGGGTGGCCAGGTCCGCGGGAGTGGATGAGCCAGCGGGCGGTCTACGGCGGTTCTCAGCCGGGGAAAGCCGGACGAGGAGTCCATATAAATTAGGATGTGCCGGGTCCCAGAGCGCCAGGCGGCCTTGGACGGCGGTCGTTATGCTGATCGTCGTATCCGCATGAGGAGCAAGGGTCAGCGAGGGGCCTTCTATAGTGAGGGCCGTTTGGTCTAACCGCCACCGGGGTTCCGGGGCCTGGGTGACGCCGGTCCCTGCCTCGTCGATCCAGGGATGGACGGCTGCAGAAAGGTGAGCCGGAAGCGGACTGGACGAAGTGTTGCGGATGGTGACGAGGAGGCGCAGGGAATCCCGGGAAACCAGGGTTTGGACGGCAGTCTGGCTGATATAGGCCCCTGGGCGTACCAGTAAGCTTACGTCCTGCCAGATGCCGGCGATGTGCTGGCCCCAGAAAGAGCCGCCGACATAGGGACGGCGGCCATAGGGCCCTCGCTTGTCGAATAGCCGGGCGGCGGCAACCCAGACGAGCAGCTCATTATCCTTACCCGGATGTATCTGGTCAGTGATGTCTATATCGAAGGGGAGAAAGTTGTCGAAATGTCGGGCTACCGGCACGCCGTTGACGAATATCCGGGTAAAGCCGGCAACGGCCTCGAAGTGGAGGATCAGCCGGCGGCCGGCCCAGGAGCGCTTATACGGGATCTGTCGCATCAGCCAGCCTGCCTTCACCGTGTCCCAGGCGGCGGGATAGTCCGGATAGGTGACGAAATCACCACCATCGTGACTGCCCGGGAAGCTATTGACATTCCAGGGCGAGGGGATGCGGATAGGCGTTACCGACCAGACTGGGTGTACGGGGGGGGCGGGCTCTTCCAGCTGGAGGCGGCTGGGATGAGCATCCATAGGGACGGGCATGAAATGCCAGGTGCCATTGAGGCACGTGTCGTCACGATAAGGGCGTTCTGCAGGAGCGGTAGCGCGTTCCGAGGGGGCGAAGTCCGGGGTGAAGTTAATGTGGCCATCCTGGGCATGGATTGGCCGGGTCAGCAGGGTCAGGGAGGCAAACAGAAGCAGGACACTCTTCATATGGAGGCAGTTGTGCAATAGACTGCCTGCAAGTAAGGATATGGAGCTTAATAGGGGGATTAATTAACGACTAATTGGAAAATTAACCGGTAAATCTCTAAAAATTAAGGGTTAATAGCAACCGGGTCAATGCTGTAAGGCACGTACCGGCGCGTCCATCTGGTTGTGGCGATAACGAAACACCAGCGGAAAGGTAATACCGAGCACCAGAGCGTAGGCAGCAAAAACGAGCCAGATGGTATGCCAGTCCTTGACGCCGCCGACCGTGAAATGATCCACCACCCAACCGCTGATAAGGGTACCGAAGTAGGCCCCGATGCCGTTGGTCATCAGCATGAACAGGCCCTGGGCGCTGGCCCTGATCTTGATATCTGCCTCCCGCTCCACGAAAAGCGAGCCGGAGATATTGAAGAAGTCGAAAGCCATCCCGTAAACGATCATGGAAAGTATCAAAAGAGGAAGGCCCTTGCCGGGATTGCCGATGCCGAATAGGCCGAAGCGAAAGACCCAGGCGAAGATGCTGATGATGATCACCTGCTTGATACCGAACTTTCGTAGGAAAAAAGGGATCGTTAAGATAAACAGCGTTTCGGAGATCTGAGAGATCGAGATCAGGAGGTTGGAATGCTTTACCCCAAAGGAGTCGGCATATTGGGGCACCTTGGAAAAATCGGTGATGAAAGTGCTTCCGAAGGCATTGCTGATCTGCAGCGCGAAACCGAGCAGCATGCAATAAATAAAGAATATCAGCATCTTCTTCCGCCGGAACAAAACGAAAGCATCCAGGCCCAGGGAGGAAAAGATGCTCGGCTTCGGACCCGCCCGGAGGGGAAAGCATGCCGGCAGGGTAAAGGCGTAGATGCCCAGAACCAGCCCTGCTCCGGCGCTGACGTACAATTGAAGCGGGCTCTCTTTCCAGCCGCAGAAATCGACAACCCAAAGGGCGCAGACAAAACCCACCGTGCCCCAGACACGGATGGGCGGAAAATTCTTTACCGCGTTGAGGCCCTTTCTATCCAGGAGGATATAAGAAACGGTGTTGTTTAGCGCGATGGTCGGCATGAAGAAAAAGGAATTGAACAGCATGGCGAGATAGAACATGCTAAAATCATGGAGGGTGGAAGCCCACATGAGCATGGCGGCGCCCAGGATATGGCAAAGGCCGAGCACCCGTTCGGCGTTCAGCCACCGGTCTGCAACGATGCCGAACAACGCAGGGGTGAATAAGGAGGCGACGCCCATGGTGCCATAGATGCTTCCTACCTGCACGCCATTAAAATGAAGGACATTGAACATGTATCCGCCCAGGGATATTAGCCAGGAGCCCCAGACGAAGAACTCCAGGAAATTCATGACGATCAGGCGGAATTTGATGTTCACTTGGTAATTATTTATATTATCTAAAGATCAAACAGGGAAGATAAAGAATATATAGTAAGCGTACAATCATTAATTTTGTCCTTTAAACCGGGAATATGGATACGATGACTACGGGCGTCGACGCCCTTCTTAAGACAGCGGACAGTGAATTACGGGCCATTGGCGAAAAGATCATGGCGAAGCAGCGCCTCAGCCCTGAAGAAGGGTTAGTCCTGTTCGAAAAAGGCAGCCTTCCTTTTTTGGGAGCCCTTGCCAATCATGTTCGGGAGCGGCTGCATGGTAACAAGACCTATTTCAACCGGAATTTTCATATCGAACCGACCAATGTATGCGTATTCACCTGCGAGTTCTGCTCCTATTCCCGGGTCTATGCCCATCGGGATGAAGGCTGGGAGCTGAGCCAGCAGCAGATGCTGGACATCGTGAAGAGCTACGACGGCAAGCCGGTGACGGAAGTGCATATCGTAGGCGGGGTGCATCCCAAGATGAACCTGGATTTTTTTACCGAGCTGCTGCAAAAGATCAGGGCGCACCGGCCGGGGCTGCACATCAAAGGGTTTACGGCCGTAGAGCTGGACTATATGTTCCGAAAAGCCAAGCTGACGGTTGAAGAAGGCATGAAAAAGCTGCATGCGGCGGGGCTGGATTCGATGCCCGGAGGCGGTGCGGAGATCTTCGCGCCCGAGGTAAGGAAGGTGATCTGCGCCGACAAGGTAGATGCTGAAGGGTGGCTCGGCATTCATGAGGCTGCACACCGGGAAGGCATGCATACCAATGCGACGATGCTATACGGTCATATAGAGACCTATGCCCATCGCATCGACCATATGAACCGCCTGCGGGAGCTGCAGGACCGGACAGGTGGCTTCAACACCTTTATACCCCTGAAATTTCGCAACAAAGACAATGATATGAGCCATGTGCCGGAATCTTCCGTAGTGGAAGACATGAAGCTCTATGCGGTGGCAAGGCTTTATATGGACAATTTCCCGCATCTCAAGGCCTACTGGCCGATGTTAGGTCGGCAGAATGCGCAGCTGACGCTGGCCTTTGGCGTCAACGACCTGGATGGGACCATCGACGATACCACCAAGATCTATTCCATGGCCGGCAGCGAGGAGCAGACCCCGAGCCTTAGCACTGCGCAACTGGTGTCGATGATCAGGCAGGTAGGACGGGAGCCTGTAGAAAGGGATACCTTGT
>JAMFRX010000772.1 GCA_026224995.1 Puia dinghuensis | reverse complement strand
TGGGTTTCTCAAAAAGATGGGAATACAGGATTTTTTCGGCCAGGGTAAGGGGTTTACCTACTAAGGTACGGGCGGCGTCCACCTTGGAAGGCATTCCCGCATACAATTTCTTAATTAGATCCAGATCAAAGACCATGATGAATTTGTTTTATATGTCTGCAATATGTCTGCAAATTTACACGACCGCAAAATTACCAAAAAATTGCCTTCCCGATCCACAATTAATACAAGAGGTTTTGACGTTTTGTTATAATTTAGTACCATGAATAGACTGAAACACTATATCGAGTGGCAGATATTCGGCGTGTGTACAGCAATTGGCGAAAGAATGGGCATAGCCACCTCCCGTATCAGGACCTGGTTCATCTATATCTCCTTCCTCACCATGGGGTCACCGCTGATCGTCTACTTCATCCTCGCCTTCTGGATGAATATAAAGCGGTATATTCTCTCCGCCCGGCGCAATCCGCTCAAATATTTATAATCGAGGTTCCGGCACCTACATTAAGGGCTCCGGCATCTACATTAACGCCCCGGCGCCTGATTACCCATTTCCGGTAAAGTATTGGCTACTATTTGTCGTATCTTACTTTCTTACGGAAACCTTTTTCTTTGTTTCAATTCGATTTCGCCTATACTGACTATGAGCAATTGATAAACAACCTGGCGCAGCGATTGAACGTGCCGGTGATCAACAATACGCTCATTTTCCCGGAGCTCATCGCCACCGGTAGTCTAACCTTTGTGAAGCTTCCAAACGGCATCCACGTCAACATCATCAATTGCAAGATGAACCAGGACTGGCTCATCTGCCGCCGTAAGATCAAGGAAGAATTTTATACCCTCCGCTTTCATGAGCTCACCATTCCCGATACGCTGGAGATCCGCATCGGCGACGAACGCCTCAGGGAATCTAATACCACCCGGTCCATCGCCTACCTCACTAACTCCCTCTCCGACTGGGCCTACCTCGGCGCCACCGGGACAATATACAAAGGCATCGACGTACTGTTCGATGCCAAATGGCTGGCCGACTATCTCGGCGTCAAGCAGATCGATGACGTGCTCTCCACCTATCTTTCGCTGCAGGTGGAGAACGTCCACCGCGAACCCCTGGACAGCGAATACCGCCGGCTCATACAGGAGATCGTGGAAGTGGAAGACAATAACCCCATGCGCCGCGCCGTCATCCAGAACAGGGTCATGCTTCTCGTGGAACGGTTCTTCCTCCGCATATACGAACGGCGTAAAAATGCCTATTTCAACATCCCGCTCTCCAAAACCGATATCGACCGCGTAATGCAGGTGGAATCCCTGCTCACAAGAGATATCTTCGAACCCGCACCCACTATCAGCCAGCTGGCCCGGATGGTGTCCATCAGCGAATCCAAGCTAAAAAAGGATTTTAAGATCATCTATGGCGTGCCCGTCTACGAATATTTCCAGAAAGTGCGCATGCAGGCAGCAAGAGATAAGCTGCTGGCTGGTGGCCATTCGGTGAAGGAAGTGGCGATGGAGCTCGGTTATTCCAACCTGAGTAACTTTACGATCGCCTTCAAAAAAGAATTTGGCCTTTTACCCAGTAAATTGCTGGCCGCTTATTAACAAGGCCGCCTTGCGGACTTTGCCATTAAAAATAGTCCGCGTTGGCCTTGCCGCTAATGATTGGCCTTCGGCCGTTCGGCCCTTGGCCGAAAAATGATTTCTACAGCTACCTAATTCCCCTTTGTAGCTAGTATAACTACTCCGTTCGCGCTAAATTTGCATAGTAATTGCTCACAAGGGTTTTCACCAACGCGGCCGGAGGCTGCGTCCATTATTAGTTAAATTGTCCCGTTTTTAATTCCTCTATCGATCCAGGAAAACCATTCGATCTATACCTTTTAGAATTCAGCAACTACCTTCCGTAATCTCACCAGTTGCTCCAGTAACCCCTGTAGAAGATCCAATCGTAGCATATTGGCCCCGTCGCTTTTGGCGATAGCAGGATTGGGGTGCGTTTCTATGAACAGACCGTTGGCGCCGGTGGCAATAGCAGCCTTAGCGATCGTAGAGATCAGCTGCGGGTTGCCGCCGGTGACCCCGCTGGTCTGGTTTGGCTGTTGAAGGCTATGCGTACAGTCCATCACCACCGGAGCGCCATGCTCCTGCATCCAGGGAATATTCCGGTAGTCGACGACCAGGTCCTGGTAACCAAACGTAGTTCCCCTTTCAGTCAGGATGATCTTCTCATTGCCCGCGTTGCGGATTTTTTCGACGGCGACTTTCATGGAGGGCCCGCTCAGGAACTGTCCTTTTTTGACATTCACGATCTTGCCGGTTGCGGCGGCGGCCAGGAGCAGGTCGGTCTGGCGGCAAAGAAAAGCAGGGATTTGCAGGATGTCGACGTATTTGGCGGCCGGGGCGGCTTCGTCATGCGCATGGATATCGGAGGTCGTGGGGAGTTTGTATTTTTCACCTACTTTTTTTACGAGGGCCAGGCCGTTCTCGTCGCCGATCCCGGTGAAGGAGGAGGCGCTGGTGCGATTGGCTTTGCGATAGGAAGCCTT
>JAMFRX010000771.1 GCA_026224995.1 Puia dinghuensis | reverse complement strand
GGCATTCCACGATGCCCCCAATAGAGTCCTTGGCATCTATGGCCTTTTGTAAGCCCTTGTCCAGGTCCTTTTCGCCCCCGATCTCCAGGATGGAGGCATGCACAATGGCCCCGCCCGAACCAGCCGACCAGTCCGTGTCGGTCCTCCCGCCCGAACCAGGTTCTCCGCCCGAACCAGCCGACCCGCCGGCGACGGTCTTCCCACTATGGCCCTGGCCACCCCCCACCCTTGCCAACAGCTTCTTGGCGATGACCCCCGCAGCGACCAGCCCAACGGTCAGCCGGGCGGAAAAAGGCCCACCCCCCCGATAATCTTCGAACCCGCCGAATTTCTCA
Organism: Puia dinghuensis; assembly: GCA_026224995.1. Taxonomy (GTDB): domain Bacteria; phylum Bacteroidota; class Bacteroidia; order Chitinophagales; family Chitinophagaceae; genus Puia; species Puia dinghuensis_A. Next base: position 10,182 of record JAMFRX010000771.1, on the reverse strand, counting down.
TGGGCTACAAAATCCGCATGCCCCGGCCGCGGTACGGCCCGCTGCTTCTCATAGTCCCCCGAACGGGTATTGTTGTTCTCGAATAGCATAGTGATAGGCGATCCCGTGCTCGTAGCATGGAAGAGCCCGCTCTTGAAGATCGGCACATCATCCTCCTTGCGGGGCGTAGTCCCCTTCTGCATGCCCCCCTTGCGTCGCTCCAGGTCGGGCAGAAAGTCTTCCAGCGGAAGCGACAGCCCGGCCGGGCAGCCGTCGATGGTGACACCAACGCTTTCCCCATGGGATTCGCCAAAAATGTGGACCCGGAAAAGTCGGCCAAACGTATTCATAGCTTTATATTTACTGTCCCGCCCATTTCCTCCAAATTGCCGGCAATAGTCACGGCCCGGCGCATTTGCTCTACATGCCGGTTATCGTCACGGCCCCGCCCATTTTCTCTACATCCCGATAAAAATCCGGATAGGATTTATTGATCGCCTCTGCCTCTTCGATGATCACCGGGGCTTCCGCCTTCAGCGCCGCCACGGCACAGGCCATAGCGATACGATGGTCATGACGGGAATGCACAGTCGCCCCCTTCACACCATCACCACCATGGACCAGCATCTTATCTCCATCCAGCTCTATTTGCACGCCCATTTTTCCAAATTCTTCCTTTAGGGTAAGTCCCCGATTGCTCTCCTTATGCGCCAGCCGGCTTACGCCCCTGATCTCGGTCACGCCGCCGCAGTAGGCCGCCAGCGCCACCAGCGGCGGAAAAAGGTCCGGGCAGTCCGTTGCATCGAAATGGAAAGGCTTGAGGCCTGAGGTTGCACTATTGGTCTTCCCGGCCGCCGTCCCCGGCCCGATCTCGATCGCCCCTTCACTCACCCGCAATAAGGCCCCGCTATCCCGAATCGCCTGCAAAATAGCCTTGTCCGCCTGCGTGGACCGCTCATCGAGCCCCTTCACCAGCACCGGACCGGCAATAGCACCCGCTACCAGCAGGAAGGCTCCGCCGCTCCAATCTCCCTCGACCGTATATTCCAGTGAGCCGCCCGTCGGACCATCGGCGCCCCCTTGACTTGGGCGCCCGTCCGACTTCCGCCGGTCCGACTTCGCTCCAAAAAAGAATTCCTCATAATTTCTATTCTCCACCTCCCACCCAAAATGCCGCATGACCTGCAGTGTCAGGTCGATATAGGGCTTGCTCTTCAGATCATGCACCCTGATGGTCGCCCCCGAGGCCCCCGCTGCGGCAAAGGCGAACAGCAGCCCCGTAAGGAACTGCGAGCTCAACGACCCGTCTATCTCGATATCCCGGGGCTGCAAAGGGCCCTGGATCTCCAGCGGAAGCTTACCCCCATTGGAGACCACCGTTATGCCCAGCTGCGGAAAGATCTCGTCGAAGAAGTCCATAGGCCGCTTCAGCAGGCTACCCTCGCCCACTACCCGGATGCGCTGGCTGCTGAGCCCGATTATAGGCGCAAACATCCGCAACCCCAGGCCACTCTCCCCGCAATTGACTACCAGCTGTTCATTCGCCGGCGTCTGCGCTTGCCCGACGGCCTTACCCTGCCCGACGGCCTTACCCTGACTACCGGCCTGTCTACCCGCGCCCGGCGCGACCCCTTCACTCCTCACTCGTATCGACCCATCATCCAGGCTCGTCACGTCCGCCCCAAGATCCCGTATCACCCCCACTGCCGCCTTATCATCATTGCTATACCCCGGATGATGGATGATCGTCTCACCCGCCCGCAGCAGCGCTGCCGCACAGGCCCGCTGCATGCTGCTCTTGGAAGCCGGTGCAAGGATCTCCCCTTTTAAGCTGGAAGGTTGTATTGTCGTAATCATAATTAATCAGCGTGCAGTTATAATCGATTGGAGCAGTTTCTCCAGCTCCGTCACAGGAATGGGCTTCACGATACCCTGGCCGATTTTGTTCAACAGAATATAGTTCATGGAATCCCTGACCTTCTTCTTGTCCATCCTTAGCACATTCATCACTTTTTTCGCATCGAACTCCGCCAGCGTGGGCAGCCCATATTTTTTAAGCGTGCCGATCACCCGGTCCGTGTCCTTGAAGGGCGTGAACTGCTCGGAGATCATACAGGCCGCCACCATCCCGATAGAGACAGCATGCCCATGCGCAAGCTCGTACACATTCTCGATCGCATGCCCCAGGGTATGACCGAAATTCAGCAGCCTCCGTTCTCCTTGCTCGAACTCGTCCTTCTCTACGACCGCGGATTTAATGGCCACATTGCGGCGGATCAGCCTGGCAAGCGCGCTCTTATCTTTTTGATAGGTGCTCAGCTTATTTTTCTCCAGCTCCCTGAAAAGCGCGGCGTCTTTGATCGCAGCATGCTTGATGACCTCGGCAAAGCCGTTCACCCATTGTTCTTTCGGCAGGGTCTTCAGCAGGCTATAGTCATAGAGCAGGAACTGCGGCTGCCGGATCGTACCCACCATATTCTTATACACGCCGACATCTATGCCGTTCTTACCGCCGATTGCCGCATCCACCATAGCCAGGATGCTGGTAGGTACGAACCCCACGGACAGCCCCCGCATATAGATCGCGGCCACATAACCGGTGAGATCGGTCACAACGCCTCCGCCGATGCCGACAAGCGTCGTCTTCCGGTCGGCGCCCCGCTCCAGGAGCTGCTCGATAATGGAGTCTACCATAGCCTGTACCTTGAACTGCTCCCCGGCATTGATGACGATGGTATTCCAGCCCCCGAATTTTTTCTGATGCCCCGCAAAAATATGCTCATCGGTGACCAGGATAGTATGGCCTTTGTCCACCAGCTTCTCCAGATACGCAAATTCCGCATCGAGGTAGTAGGTGGTCGTCTTACCCGAAAATTTGTATTGCAGCTTATTCATACTAAGGATTCTTTAAACCGATCAAAGATCTCAAGTTCACTTTCGAGGGTCTTGGTCTTATGGTATTCTTCCTGTTTACCTATAAAATCCACCACCTGCTTAACTCCGCTGGGGCTCACCGAATAGGCATAAAGCTCCTCCTCCCAGCTGACCTCCGCGGTCAGCAGCCGGGTCTCATTCAGCCATTCGGCCATGGCCGCACGGATACTCTTGGTGACTTGTAACAGATTTTGCGAAGGAAGCAGCTGGATCAGACAGTGCACATGGTCCTCGACCCCTCCCGCTGCTACGATCCTCAGCCCCTTCCCCTCTCCTTCCTTTTGTATGTGGGCGAAGAGCACCCGCCTCACAGGTTTGCTCAGCAGCGCTTCCCGCCCGCGGACACACCAGATCACATGGACAAAGAGGTAGACCATGCGCTCTAGCTATTCATGATCTTGTTCTGGTGGTTGATGGATTCCATGTGTACGGCGTCGTAGTATTTGGTGATGAATTCCTTGCTCAGGCTAAGCTTTTCGCCTTTGGCGAACGCCTTTTCCAAAATGGAGTTCCACCGGTTGGTCTGCAGGATGGTGATATTGTTGTCCTTCTTATACGTCCCGATCTGATCGGCTATCCGCATCCGCTGACCAAGCAGCTGGATCAGCTCGTCGTCGATGTGGTTGATCTGCTCGCGCAGCTTTTCCAGGGCGGTTATGAAGTCCTTCTCCGTCGTCGTCTCATGCCGCCATTTGATGCTGTCCAGCAGCTCGGCCAGCTTTTCCGGCGTGATCTGCTGCTTGGCATCGCTCCAGGCATTGTCCGGGTCGATATGCGTTTCGATGATCAGCCCATCCATATCCAGGTCTATCGCTTTCTGGGCGACGTCCAGCAGGATATCGCGGCGGCCGCTGATATGCGAAGGATCGTTGATCATCATCATGCCGGGCGTGCGGCGTTTCATTTCTATCGCGAGATGCCACATGGGCGCATTGCGGTATTCGGTATTGCCATAAGAGCTGAACCCGCGATGGATCAGGCCGATCTGGGTGATGCCGGCCTTGGCGACCCTTTCGACGGCTCCCGTCCAGAGCTCTATATCGGGGTTAATGGGATTTTTTATCAGCACCGGTACATCTACCCCGCGGAGGGCGTCGGCCACTTCCTGTACGCTGAAGGGATTCACGGTCGTACGGGCGCCGATCCACAGCACGTCCACATCGAAGTGCAGGGCGTCTTCCACCTGCTTGGCAGTGGCAACTTCAATAGCCACGGGCAGACCAGTCAGCTTCTTGGCCCTTTGCAGCCAGGGCAGGCCCTTGGTGCCGATGCCTTCGAAACTTCCCGGACGGGTACGCGGCTTCCAGATGCCGGCACGTACGATATCCACTTTGCCGGTCTTGGCCAGCCGGGTTATGGTCTCCACGGTTTGCTCTTCCGTCTCTGCGCTGCAGGGGCCGGAAATAATGAGCGGACGTTTGTTCCAGGCAGCCTGGATAACTTCCTTTGCGCTCTTTGTTGCTGTTGCTTCCATCTCAGGTGAAATTTGAAATATATAATGATTTACTACTTACTGTTCGCGTCGTTCATCCTTATCCTCCGGCCCTTGAAATTCTTCCCGTCGATAGCCCGGATCATCTGGGGCGCCGACTTCTTATCGATCTCTATCCAGCTGTTCATCTCCTTCATGTCTATCCGTCCCAGCACTTCTTTTTTCAGGTCGCTCATATCGAGGATGAACTGCAGGAAGCTGGCCTTATAAAACCCGTCTTTCGTCCCCAGGTTCACGAACAGCCGGGCATAGTCCCCATTGCTGTTGAAATCCTTGGCCCGGCCACGCGCTTCCCCGGCATCCCGGCGTACGAATTCCCTTCTTTCCCCGCCAACGCGGCTGGCGCCATCCCTCGGGGCATACTCGCGCGTCCGCTCTCTGGCATTCAGGTCTTCCGCATTCTCATAATACTTCAGGAACCGGTCGAACTCCATCGCCGCCACCCGCTTCAGCACCTCTTCCTTGCTGACATCGGCGAATTTCTCGGCGAGCATCGGCACATAGGTCTCATAGTCGCCATGGCTGATATCGGCCTGTAAAAGCTTATCCATGAAAGAAAAGAACTGCTTGCGGCACACATCCTTACCCGTAGGGATCTCCATCTTATGGAACGGGACCTGAACGATCCGCTCTATCTGCTTGAGTTTCCCTATCTCCCTGCTATGCACGATCGACAAGGATATCCCCGTGCTACCTGCCCGGCCGGTACGACCGCTGCGGTGCGTATACACTTCCACGTCGTCGGGCAGCTCGTAGTTGATCACATGGGTGATCTCTTTCACGTCGATACCCCTCGCGGCTACATCCGTGGCGATCAGCAGCTGCAGGGTCTTATCCCTGAACTCGCCCATCACCTTGTCCCGCTGCTGCTGGGTAAGATCCCCATGCAGGGCGTCGATATCATACCCTTCCCGCGTCAGCTTCTCCGCAATATTCTGTGCATCTATCTTGGTACGGGTAAAAATGATCCCATAGATACCCGGATTGAAGTCGATCAGCCTTTTCAATGTCTCATAGCGGGAATGAGCCGCCGTGACATAATATTGATGGTCGATAGCCTTATTGGCCGTATTCATTTTGCCGACCGTGATCTCCATGGGGGACTGCATGTACTTCTTGCTGACCCGCCGGATCTCGGACGGCATCGTGGCGCTGAAGAGCCAGGTAGCATCCCGCTTGGGCGTATTCTGCAAAATGAACTCTATATCGTCCTGGAAACCCATGTTCAGCATCTCATCCGCCTCGTCCAGCACCACATAACGGATCTGCTCCAGGTTGATCGCCTTGCGCTCGATCAGGTCGATCAGGCGCCCCGGCGTCGCCACTACGATCTGTACCCCTCTGCGCAGGTCCCTGATCTGCAAGCCGATGGAAGTCCCGCCGTACACGGCTATCACATGCACGCCCGGCATGAACTTCTTGAACAGCTCCACCTCGCTCACGATCTGCATACATAATTCCCGGGTCGGACATACGACCAGCGCCTGCGGGTGTTTCTGGTCTTCGTCTATCAGATCCAGCAGCGGCAGGCCGAACGCCGCCGTCTTTCCCGTACCAGTCTGCGCCAATCCTACCAGGTCTTTCGTTCCGCTTAATAATACAGGAATAGCCTGCTCCTGTATGGGTGTAGGTGTTTTGTATCCCAGCGCGTCTGTAGCCTGTACCAGCCTGGGATCCAGACCTAACCCTTCGAATGTCATCATATCCTATTAAATTTGGCGCAAAAGTACGCATTTTACCGCGGAATGCCCCTGAAATCTACCCCACGGCCTCTCTCCCGCCGGACTGTTGGCGCCCCTCCCGCCGGACCATTGGCGCCCTCTGACTTAGGCGCCCGTCCGGCTTCCGTCCGGCTTCCGTCCGGCTTCCGCTCCCCCCATTTATTTGATGATCCGCTTGATCTTATTCGCATTTTCCATCAGCTCCCGCAGATACCCGGCATTGTCTTTTTCCAGGCAGCTCTTGAACTTGCGCAGCTGGGCGATATGCTCGTTCAGGACATCCAGCACATGCTCCTTGTTCTGCATAAAGATGGGCACCCACATAGAGGGATTGCTCTTGGCCAGCCGCACCGTGCTCTCGAAGCCGCCACCGGCCAGCTCGAAGATCGCATCGTCCTCCTTTTCTTTCTCCAGTACCGTATTGGCTAGCGCAAAGCTGGTAATATGGGCAATATGGCTAATGTATGCGGCATGCATGTCATGGCTGTTCGCATCCATGTAGACGATGTTCATCCCCATATCCCTGTACAGCCCCTCCATGGTCTCAACGGCATCCGGCGCGCTCTTTTCCTTCTCGCAGATCACACAGGCCCGCCCCCGGAAAGCATCGCGCACCGCCGCCTCCGGCCCACTGTATTCCGTACCCCACATGGGATGCATGGCCACGAACCGGCTGCGCATCGGGTGCCCGGCAAGGCTCTCGCAGAGGGCGAATTTGGTGGACCCGGCATCGGCCACGATCTGCTTGTCCGTAACCAGGTCCATGATCTGCGCCATCACCGGGATGGTCGCGTCGACGGGAATGGCCACATAGATCAGATCGCTCTTCTTTACAGCCTCCTCCAGCGGAAGCACCTCGTCGATCAGCCCCAGCTCCAGCGCCTTCCGCGCGCTTTCTGGGGTCCGGCTTACTCCGATGACATTTCGGACAAGCCCCTTGTCCTTCAGGGCAAGACTAAAGCTGCCGCTGATCAGCCCTACGCCGACTATCGTTACCGAATCGAACTTCATAGTACTTCCTTTTGTATCCTTTGAATGCTTTCCTGCAATTTTTCTTTAGTGCTGCAAAGGCTTACCCGCACATACCCCGCCCCCGCCGGCCCGAAGATGCCACCGGGCGTTATGAATACGCCCGCCGAATAAAGCACCTTGTCGCTCAGCGCAAACCCATCGGCATAATCGCCGGGTATCTTTGCCCATACGAACATGCCGACCTGGTCCTTGCTGAATTCGCATTTCAACAGCTCCAGCAGCTCGAAGACCTTCCCCCGCCTGTCCCGGTAGACCGCATTTACGCTCTCATACCAGTCCTTCCCCAGGCTCAACGCCTTGGCCGCCGCCAGCTGCACCGGCAGGAACATCCCGCTGTCCATATTGCTCTTGAACCGCAGCACTTCGTCTATCCGTTCCTTCGCTCCGGCTAAGGTCCCTACCCGCCAGCCGGCCATATTCTGGCTCTTGCTGAGGGAGTTCAGCTCCACCACGACTGCTGTAGCCCCCGGCACCGACAACAGGCTCATCGGCTCGTCATTCAGGATAAAGCTATACGGATTATCATGACAGATGAGGATATTATGCTTCTTACCAAAAGCCACCAGCCGCTCGAACAGCGCCCGGTCAGGCAGCTTGCCCGTAGGCATATGCGGATAGTTGACCCACATTAATTTAATCCGGCCAGTCTGGCCACCCGCCAGACCGTCGGCGCCGCCCTGACTTTGCGGCGCAAGTCTGGCTTCCAGTTCCTCAAAATCCGGGTACCAGCCCTTTTCAGCGGTCAGGCTGTAATCCACGCAGGTCCCACCCGCCAGCTTTACCGCGCTCCTGTAAGTAGGATAGCCCGGATTGGGAACAAGCGCGCCATCGCCTTCATCCAGGTAGGTCATACAGATATGCATGATCCCCTCTTTCGATCCTATGAGAGGCAGGATCTCCGTATCCGGATTCAGCTCTACCCCATACCATTGCTTGTACCAGGATGCTATAGCATTCCTAAGGACAGGCGACCCCTTGTAGCTCTGATAGGCATGGACATTAGGCTTGGCGCTCTCCTCCTGCAGGACCCGGATCACATCCGGATGCGGCGGCAGGTCCGGGCTTCCAATGCCCAGATTGATCACATTCTTCCCCTGCCGGTTCAGCTCGTCGATCTCCCGCAGCTTCTGGGAGAAGTAATATTCTCCAATACCTTCTAACCGTTTAGCCGTCTTCATCTTGGATATGCTTTTATGTTATACCGTACGTCCTTTTTTGTAAGTCCCATAGACCTTGAGCTCCGCGGTGATAGGCCTGATCGCCTCTATGACCCTTTGGAACTGCCCGATGCTCTCGAACTCCATATCGGCGTGAAACGAATATTCCCATTCGCTACCCGGGATCGGGAACGATTGCAGCTTGCTCAGATTGATGCCGCCTTCCGCGATCTTCGTGAGCACCCGCGCCAGGCTCCCCCTGGAATGGTCCGTATGAAAGTTCACAGAAGCCTTATCCGGATCATCCACCGCTACCGCCTCGTCCTCGCGCTGCAGAATGAGAAAACGCGTATAGTTGTTCTTCATCGTTTGGATATCGGGCGCCAGGATCTCCAGTCCGAACAGGTCGGCGGCCAGCCTGCTGGCGATGGCGGCGGTATGCCTGCTCCGATGCTGGTGCAGGTGTTTGGCGCTAAGCGCGGTATCTTCCGTCTCCACCAGCTTCCAGGCCGGATGCTTCTCCAGGAAGTCTATGCACTGCAGCAAAGCCATATGGTGACTATGCACTTCCCTGATGTCTTCCAGCTTTACCCCCGGATTCACCAGCAGCTGCTGCCCTATCTGCAGGTAGATCTCTCCTATGACCCGCAGGCCGCTCTTCTGCAGCAGATTGTAGTTGGGAAGGATGCTGCCCGCGATCGAATTTTCGATGGCCATCACCCCGCCCTCGCTCGCATTCTTATCGGCGGCCACCCGGATCACTTCCCGGAACGTAGCGCAGGTGATGACTTCCACCTCGCTGCCGAAGAACTGCTGCGCTGCCACCTGGTGGAAGCTGCCCTCATAACCCTGGATAGAGACTCGTGTGCGTTTTGCTGTGCTCATATACCCTAAAATGGAAAAGTCCCGGCTTTTGACCGGGACTCTTTATGTTAAACTCTTTATTTCTAGTTCTTGGTTAACAAAAGCATTCCCGGTCTACCTGTAAAGTAGAAGTAAAAGAAAAAGTAAAAATAACGGTATGTTTTCGTTTCGATCATATCAGTGCATCAAAATTAGCGACTTCTCTCGAAAAACAAAATTTATTTTTGCCGGCAGTCACTTCGCACCCGGCCAACCCTATCTGCCGTACTTACCTGAATAGATCAAGATATTGTTCAAAAATAAAGACGCGATTTCGCTTGTAGCCCGTCTGCTCGGTAAGGATTCCCAGCTTTTCGAAATCCTGCACGAGGCGGTGAGCAGTAACTACATTTACGCCCAACCGCTGTGTGATTATGCCGGTATCCACTATGGGATTGCTGTAAAGATGGTGGATCAGCTTCATAGCTAAGGGTACTCGTTTTCCCAATTGAGTGAGTTTCTTTTCCTCCACTTCCTGCCTTAGTTTTATAATAGCGTTGAACGTTTGGATAGAACTTTCCGCCGTTTCCAGCACCCCTACGAGGAAAAAGGTCAGCCATCTGCTAAGTTCGTTCTTTGTTCTGACCGACGTCAGGTTGTCATAGTAAAGGTTCCGGTTCTTTTCGAAGAAGTCGGATAAATATAATACTGGCCTGGCAATGATCTTATTGCTCACCAGGTATAAAGTAATGAGCAGCCTCCCCAGACGGCCATTACCGTCTAAAAAAGGATGGATGGTCTCGAACTGATAATGCGCTATACCAATACGAATGAGCGGCGGGACATGCAACTCGTCATTGTGAAGGAATTTTTCCAGGTCGCTCATAAGATCTTCGACTTCGCCCTGGTGGGGTGGTATGAAGGCAGCATCCTTTAATGAAGCTCCGCCGATCCAGTTTTGACTGGTTCGGAAATGCCCCGGCATTTTTTGTTTTCCTCTTACTCCCCGCAGCAGTTTTTGATG
>JAMFRX010000097.1 GCA_026224995.1 Puia dinghuensis | reverse complement strand
CGTATAATAAATTCTACAACGTTTTCGTAAATTTTCCAGGCGGTTTTAACTTTATTGGCCCTGTCATCAGTTAACTTGGTGATATGCTAAGATTTAGTTCGATTGGCGCGTTGATGGGTTGCCTGCTGTTACATTGGTCGGTTTCTGATGGTCAGACTGATCGGAGAGATGACGTCGCTGCTGACGAATTGCCCGTCTGGCGGTCAGATCAGGGCGACGGGTCTTATAAGAATCCCATTCTGTTTGCCGATTATTCAGATCCCGATGCTATTCGGGTGGGAGACAGTTTCTACCTCACCGCTTCGAGTTTCAATTGCACTCCCGGCCTTCCGGTTCTGGAATCGAAAGATCTCGTTAACTGGCGTATCATCGGTCACGCGCTGTCCATTCAATTGCCACGGGACATTTATGACAAGCCGCAGCATGGGAATGGTGTCTGGGCGCCGGCCATCCGCTGGAATAAAGGTGAATTCTATATTTATTACCCCGACCCGGACTATGGTATATATGTGATCAGGGCAAAGAACCCTGCCGGTCCGTGGACAGCACCTGCCCTGGTCGTATCGGGTAAGGGCCTGATCGATCCCTGTCCTTTGTTCGAACCGCAGCCCGATGGCACACAAAAGGTATGGCTGGCAAATGCCTGGGCAGCCAGCCGGGCTGAAGTCAACAGCCTGTTAACGATCCGCCCTTTAACGCCCGATGGAATGCATGAGGCAGGCGAGGCGAAGATGGTTTTTGATGGTCATGATCGTCAACCCACCGTTGAGGGTCCCAAACTATATAAAAGGAATGGGTATTACTACATCCTCGCGCCGGCCGGGGGTGTGGTGAATGGCTGGCAGTTGGCGCTCCGGTCAAGAAATATCTATGGGCCGTATGAGGAAAAGATCGTGATGGATCAGGGAACGACGAACATCAACGGCCCGCATCAGGGAGCCTGGGTAGAGACCAAAACAGGCGAGTCCTGGTTCATCCATTTTCAGGATCGCGGCCCCTATGGCCGGGTCACTCACCTGCAGCCGATGCAATGGATCGGCGACTGGCCGGTGATCGGTGTGGACAAGGATAGGGACGGTAAGGGGGAGCCGGTACTCGTTTACAAAAAGCCGGATGTGGGTCGACCGGGTACGACACCCGGGCAAATGGAAGCACAGGCATCTGATGAATTCAATGGTAATGCCCCTGAGCTGCAATGGCAATGGCACGCCAATCCACAAATTGCCTGGTCGGCGGAGATTCCTGGCAGCGGCCATCTGCGGCTATTCGCGATAAAGGCGCCCGATAGCAGCAAAAACCTTTGGCAGGTTCCGAACCTGCTACTGCAAAAGCTGTCAGCGCCCGATTTTAGCGCGACTACGCGGATGACTTTGACTGTGGGCCAAAGCGGAAAAAAAGCGGGCTTGCTTGTGATGGGCGGAGACTACGCCTATCTTGCCGTTGAAAAGCAGGATAGCGGCTATGTAATCGTACAGACAGTATGCAGGAATGCAGAGCAGGGTGCGGCAGAACAGATCATTGCAACTATACCGTCGGCCTCACCTGGCAATACAATCGATTTAAGGGTAGATCTGACCGCACCGGATGCCCTTTGCCATTTCAGCTATAGCCTCGATGGGCGACCTTTCAAATTGATAGGATCACCCTTTTATGCTAAACAGGATAAATGGATCGGCGCAAAGATTGGATTGTTTTGTCTGAGCCCGGCCGGGTCAAAGAATGGAGGCTATGCCGACTTTGATTGGTTCCGGGTCAGACCGGCGTCGCCCGATACTTTCGATGTCGATAGATGCCTGCGTTATTGCGTTGAGCAGGCCAAACGTACCCTGGCCGCCTGGAAGGCTACTATCCCACCGATAAAAATGCCGCGAAGTATTGCGAAGGGGGACTCGGCTTGGAAAGAGGTTCCTGTTCAGGACTGGACCAGCGGGTTCTGGCCGGGTATCCTTTGGTATGTATACGCCTATACGAAGGACGATCATTGGAAGCGGGAAGCAGACTATGCCAGCCGGGCCATGTCACCAGTGGCCTATCAGGGCGGATTCGATCATGACCTGGGTTTTATGCTGTATTGCAGTCTGGGTAACGGCTATCGGTTGACGGGCGACACAACCTATAAAAGAACAATGTTGGCGGGTGCTGATTCGCTGGCTACGCTATTCAATCCCAAAGTTGGCACGATCCTTTCCTGGCCGTCCATGGTAGCGAAAATGGGCTGGCCCCACAACACGATCATCGATAATATGATCAATCTTGAATTATTGTTCTGGGCGGCACGTAACGGCGGTGGCAGGAGGCTTTATGATATGGCCGTCCGGCACGCGGAGACGACAATGCACAATCATTTCCGGCCCGATCATTCAGCCTATCATGTCGTTGTTTACGATACGGTAACGGGTAAAAAGATCAAAGGCGTCACACACCAGGGTTATTCGGATGCTTCCATGTGGGCGCGAGGCCAGACCTGGGCCATGTATGGCTTCACCATGTGCTATCGGGAAACGCATCAGCCCGACTTCCTGGCCTTTGCGCAACAGGTGACGGATATTTATTTGCAGCGCCTTCCACCCGATGGGATCCCTTACTGGGATTTCGATGACCCTGCTATCCCCGATGCGCCGCGCGATGCCTCTGCCGCCGCCGTTGCTGCCTCGGCGCTTCTGGAGTTGTCGGGCTATGTATCGGACAAGGATAAGGCCGTCTTATACCGGCACGCGGCGGAAAAGATGCTGGCGACGCTTTCATCTTCGGCTTATCGGTCTGACGCTGCCAATCCCGCTTTCCTGCTGCATGCTACAGGACACAAGCCTGCGGGCAGCGAGATCGATGCGTCGATCATCTACGGGGATTATTATTATATCGAGGCGCTGCTCCGGTTAAAGCAATTAAAAGCAAAAGGTCAGATAGCCATCGACTTTACCAACCCGCTGCGGGAATCGAGAAAAGATGAATTGATCGTCATGACGCGAACCGATTGGCAAAAGCGGCTGGGTACTATTCCTGCCGGCAAGTATGTGCAGCTGTCGGACGCAGGCCATTTGCCTGTCGTCGTCCAGTTCGATGATCTCGACGGTGATGGGATCTGGGATGAAACCTGCATGGTCCACTCATTCACAGCCTCGGAAACATGGCGGGTGTTGGCTACAGTCACCGATCAACCGGCCACGATAAAAGCTGTCGTCAGAGCACATGTCCGGATGCGGGCTAAAAGAACGGACGATAGTTTTGCACCTTCGCAGGACACGGCATCCATGCCGGCAGGAAACCTGCCGACAGACTTTTCGCGGCACCGGCTACCGCCCTGGCTGACGGAAGGGCCGGCCTGGGAAAACGACAAAGTAGCGTACCGGTTGTATTTCGATACCCGTAACGGCAAAGACATCTATGGCAAGCGTATTCCGGCGATGGTGATGGACTTCGTAGGCGTGAACCCGGACAGTAATTACCATCAGCTGGATTACTGGGGGATGGACATCCTGAAAGTAGGAAATTCTCTCGGCGCGGGGTCACTGGCGATGTCCATTCCGCGACAGCATCAGAAGGATACGTTGATCAGATTAGGCGGCATGCAGGTGAAAAAAGAGACTTACCGGGAACTGGCTAACGGTCCGCTACGGGCCGTCTTTCGGCTGGATTACGACTGGGTCGTCGACGGAAAGCCCGTGAAGGTGACGGAAGAGATCTCGATCAGCGCCGGCCAGTATTTTTATACCAGCAAAGTGATCGTTCGTGGTGCGCCCGGTGGCGCTCGGCTTGTGACGGGGATCGCGAATTTCTATTCGAATACGCCGGGCCACCTTGCAAAGGATGCGGCGCAGGTCTTATATTCCTATGGTCATCAATCAGAGAACCATGATCTGTTGGGAATGTCTATCCTGGTCGGCAATAAGGATTACCCCACGATGGGCAGCCGGCCTGCCGTGGGAACGGATGTGACCAATACCTATACGGTAGCTCAAAAGATCTCCGGCGACCGGCCGCTTTATTTCCGGTATTATACCTGTTGGGAAAAAACAGATCAGCGTTTTGCTTCCCGAACCTACTTTGTAAAGCTACTCCAGCAGGAGACAGGGAAGTTCAGTCACCCGATCACGATTCATTAGCGGCTGCAAATCTATTTTTTAGTGGAGTTGCGGATGAAAAGCTCTGTTGGAAAAACTTTATGAATAAAATTGGCGGGTGGTCTTTTGCTCTCGATAAGCTCGATAAGCAATTCGGCAGCGACCTTGCCCATTTCGAAAGCAGGTTGGCGGACCGTCGTGAGCGACGGACAAAACAGATCGGCGGAATTGAAATTGCTGAACCCGGCAATAGCGATCTCTTCGGGGATCTTCAATCCTTTTTTCCGGATGATCGAATAGCAGCCCATGGTCAGCCGGTCTGAGGCGGCCAGCAGCGCATCGGGTGGCTAGGGCAGGCTTAGCAGTTCATTCAGGGCGATTTCAATCTCTTCGGCCAGCATTCCGCCATGCATACAATATTTTACATATTCTTCCTTTACCGGTATATTATATTCAGCCAGGGCTTTAAGATAACCTTCATTTCTTTCAATGGTAATTGATAGATCTTTTGAACTGGTGATCTGCGCT
>JAMFRX010000770.1 GCA_026224995.1 Puia dinghuensis | reverse complement strand
CCGGGATCGAGTATCATCGTTACGGTACGCATATCTTTCATACTTCCAATGAAAAAGTATGGAACTATATCCGCCGGTTCACGACCTTTAATACCTATCGCCATAAAGTACTGAGCTATCATAAGGGGCAGGTCTATCCTTTTCCCATCAACCTGGCGACGATCAATCAATTTTTTGGACGCAGCCTGAAACCTTACGAGGTAGAGGACTTTCTAGCCTCTGTCCGGAAGAATACCGCAGCGCCCGGCAATTTCGAAGAGCAGGTCATCTCTCAGCTGGGGCCGGAGCTCTACGAGGCATTTTTCCGGCATTATACGATCAAGCAATGGCAGGTAGACCCACGTGACCTTCCCGCGGCTATCTTCCACCGGCTGCCGATCCGCAGCAATTATGATGACAACTATTTCTACGATCGCTGGCAAGGCATCCCCGAAAAAGGTTATACCGATCTCTTTCAACACCTTCTCGGAGACAAAAAGATCAGGGTCCTGCTGGACCCCGACTTTTTTGCCATTAGAAACCGGTTGAAGAAAGACGCCTGCCTGATCTACAGCGGCGCAATCGACCGGTTCTTCGATTATAAGTACGGCAAGCTGACCTGGCGCACGCTTCGCTTCGAACAGGAGACCATCGACAAAGAAGACTATCAAGGCAACTCCGTCATCAACTACCCCGACCCGGAGTTTCCCTATACCCGCATTCACGAACCCCGCCATCTCCATCCCGAAAAGGGATATCCCCGGGACAAAACCGTCATCTTCCGGGAATACTCGCTGGCCGACAAAGGGGATAATCCCTATTATCCTATCTCTTCGACGGAGAACCAGCGGGTGCTCGCCCTTTACCGGCAGGAAGCGGCACAGCTACAAAATGTCTTTATCAGCGGGCGGCTGGGGGATTATAAATATTATGATATGCATCAGACCATCGACAGGGCCCTGGAGATCTTTGAGACCGGCATCCTGCCGTTAATACCTGCCATCCATGCCGTATGATCCCGTTTTAGCCGTCGTCATTCCCGTGTACAATGAAGCGGATAATCTTACCGCCCTCTTGCGTGACTGGCAGCCGGTCTTTGCTGCTACCGGGGCGCCGTATACGATCTACCTCATCGACGACGGGTCGACGGACGGCAGCCTTGCTCTATTGAAAAAATTTGCCGCCGGGGATGCTCATCTGTCTGTGCATACGCAGCCCAATTCCGGTCACGGCCCGGCCATTCTGAAAGGCTATGGCCTGGCCCGGGATGCCGAATGGGTCTTTCAGATCGATTCCGACCACCAGCTGGACCCTGCCGCCTTCCGGGCACTTTGGGAGAAGAGAGGGGAGTATGATCTGTTGCTGGCGGAACGGAAGGAAAAACATGGTACGCTCGGCCGTCGCTGCCTGAGCCTGGTCTCTGTTTCCCTGGTCCGCCTGCTATATGGCGGAGGAGTAAGCGATGCCAACTGTCCATACCGGCTGATGCGCGGCGCTTCGCTACAGCAGGCCCTTCAGAAGATACCGCCGGACAGCTTTGCCCCAAATATTCTAATCACCTCCTGGTGTATCCTGAAAAAAAGCCGGATATTTACCAGCGTTGTCGAACAGCGGAGCGAGGGGATGCGACTCAGTAAGCTTAGCCGTTATTTTATAAGCGGGGCTATTCGATCCTCCATGCAGACAATAATATTCCGGATAAGATGACGAGAAAAAATACAGCTGTACTTTTCTTTCTCCTCGGCATTTCCTTTTTGCTGAGCCTCTGCTTTAGTCCTCCTTACGATTTGATGCGTGATGACCGCGAAGTATTCAGCTATGCGGGAATGGCCATCCTGAAGGGGCAGACACCCTATCGCGATTTTTTCGACCATAAGCCTCCGGGTATCTTTTTCATCAATGCGGCCGGTTCTCTCCTGGGAGGGCTGTGGGGCCTATGGGCGATCAATACGCTGCTGGCGCTAATGGCTACCTGGCTGCTATACCGGACCTGCCTGCAGCACCGATTGGCATTCCCCTGGCTCCTGCCGTTTCTGTTCAATCTAATGGTGCGGGACAACCTCATCAGCATGGGCGCCAGCATGACGCGGGAATTTACCACTTTCTTCTTCGTCCTCTTTTTTTGCATATTTATGGGAAGATCCCGGTATCGCGAGCTGCTGCTCGGCCTTTTTACCGGATTGATCTTCTTCACACAGCAGGAGCAGGTGCTGGCGGTGCTGCCCTTCCTGCTATATGTCCTGATGACGGAGAGGTCCCGCGCCGCCTATCTATCGATCGCCCGGATCGGTCTGGGTTTTGGCGTGGTCCTCTTTTCCATCCTTGTTTATTTCGCCTGGAATCATTCCCTGGGTTATCTATGGGAAGACGGGTTCCGGTTCAATGTAGTCTGGTATACGGCACAACCCAAATCACTTGGGGATCATTTTCGCACCATCAAACGAAGCCTGGATGCCGGCAACTATGAAATGCCCTTCATGATCGCCCTTGTATTAGGCGTCACTGCCTTTTTCCTGCGGCATAAAAAGAAAGGCCTTCTTCTGGCTGCCCTGGCGGCATTCTTTCTCTCGCTTGCGCCGGAAATGATGGGCAACCGCTTCGAAGGCAGGGCGAACCCGATAGATTCCCTTCCCTACTTTCTGCCGCTGGCCGGAAGCGTATGCGCGCTCCTGTTTATCGTCTTCGCTTTCTCGGACGAGGCTATCCTCGGAAACAGGAGGGTACAGCTGCCTTTTGCCTTGCTGCTCTGCTGCGGCCTGACGTATACCTCACTGCAGCATTCGACCCATCTGGTTAGGCGAAGCGATGACATGGACATCAATTCCCCTGTGCTCAATTACCTGCGGCAGCACCGCCCCGGCGGGGACTACGATTTTTATGTCTTCAATTACGATGACTATATCTACGCGTATAACGAATTTCACATCCTTGCCCCATCGCGCTGGATCTATCATCATATGTGGGACTGGTATTATAAATGGGATTCGGATCACGCGCTGCTAACCACCATCACCAATGACCTGCTCCGGCACCAGACGACCTATATTCTAATGGATCCAAAACGGCTGAATCAGTTTCTCAACCCCAACTCTGTTGTCTACTGGAGTAGTTTTATGCAAGCGCATTACGAGCCCCTAAAGATTCCCGGCGCCGACGGATATATCCTGTGGAAACGAAAGGAAGAGGTCATCCCTACCAATTGACAATTACGATTGTATGAATCTTAACCGAATCACCATTTTCCTGGTCCTGGCCGTATCGCTCGTGCTGAGCCTGGTTTATATCCCTGCATACAACGAAATATCGGGTGACAAGGAGATCTATCGCTATGTAGGGCTATTGATGCACAAAGGGGGGGTGCCCTACCGGGACGCCTTCGATCACAAGCCGCCGCTTATTTTCTTCCTCAACTATGCAGGCGTCCTGCTGAATGGATGGATGCAATGGCTAATTGACACCGTGCTTGTGCTGTTGGCAACCTTTCTTTTCTTTCGCCTGGGGAAGAAACATCAATTGCCGT
>JAMFRX010000769.1 GCA_026224995.1 Puia dinghuensis | reverse complement strand
GGGTCGCCCGACACGATCAGCTTACCTCTGCCCAGGCCTTCCACCAGCAGCCCGCCGACGATGATCAGCAGATAGAGCAATCCGCCGGTCCTTGCATACATTTGTGGGGACGCTTCCACGCTTTGATGAGCCATTTCGATTTTTTAATTTAGTGGTGACGCCGCCTCCTTCATCTCTTCCGGCAATAAAGGCCAGTTCTTATCGGGTCGATGTGCCTCCTGCATAAAGGCGGCGATCTTTTTTACGATGTCCGGATGCCCGGCGGCTATATTGCTCTTTTCCAACGGGTCTTTGTCGAGATCGTACAGCTCGATCGGCGCGTCTTTTATTTTGTTGACCTGTAGCCGGACCCCCTTCCATTGTTTGTATCGCACCGCCTGCCGGCCGTCATTCTCCTGGAATTCCCAATACAGATATTCGTGCCTGCGCTGCTGCCGGTCCTGTCCCAACAGCGTAGGCAGGATAGAAAGACCGTCAATTCCTTTCCCGCTATCCCGGATCACCGCCACTTCTTCGAAGGTGGGGAACAGATCCCAAAAGGCGCCAGGATAGCTGCTCGTAGTCCCCGGCCGGATCGTGCCCTTCCAGGAGACGATAAAGGGCTCCCGGATGCCGCCTTCGTAAAGATCCCGCTTGATCCCCCGCAGGTCCCCGCTGCTGTTGAAAAAGGCCGGGTCGTTACCTCCTTCCTCATGCGGACCGTTGTCGCTGCTGAAAATAAGCAGGGTATTCGAAGCCAGCCCCAGCGAGTCGATGATATGCACCACCTCGCCTACATATTTATCCAGCCGCGATACCATCGCCGCGTAGGCCGCATGCGGATAAGGCTCGAAAGCCGCTTTTTCATACTTTTTCACCTGCTGCCCGTCCAGCGGTCTCTCCCGGAAGGCCTGTACATATTGCTGATAGACGGTGTCATGCGGCACGCTCAGGGCCGCATGCGGCAGCGTATAGGAGAGGTAAAGGAAGAAAGGTCGCTGACCCGCCGGCAGACCTGCCTGCGGACCATGCTCCCGCAGAAATGCCAGCGCCTGCTGATCGATCAGGTCGGCGCTATAAATGGAATCCGCGGTCTTATTGGCGGTCAGCTCCACCCGCTGGTCGTTTTGCCATAGATGGTCGGGGTAATAGCTATGCGCCAGGCTCTGGCAGTTATACCCGTAAAAAAAACCAAAACCCTGTTTCAAAGGCACCCCCGCCGACCCGGGATACCCCAGGCCCCACTTGCCGAAGTCGGCCGTGAGATAGTCATGCTGCTGCAGGACTTTCGCAATGGTGACGGTAGTATCCGGCAGAGGGAACTGCCCTTCGGGTTGAAAGCCCCGGTTGCCACGCACGGGCGTATGGCCTGTATGCAGTCCCGTTAGCAGGCTGGCCCGGGAGGGGGCACACACCGCCGTACCCGCATAGAACTGGGTACAGCGGAGCCCGCGCTGCGCCAGCGCATCGATATTCGGCGTATGGATCTTCTGGTGACCATAACAGCCCAGATCACCGTACCCGAGGTCGTCGGCCAGGATAAAAATAATATTGGGTCGGGTCGTTCCTTTCGGAGGTGTCTGCGCCTGACCGGCCAGGGCCGGCAGCCACAGCCCGCAGCACACAGCCATCCTCACCAGCCGGGATAGCCCTCCCGCTCCCGCCCATTTATATAAAGTAGCTGTCGTAGGTTCCATCACAGCAAGTTAACAAACCCGGTTGAGGGTGCCAAGTCCGTCTGTAGATGTCGAAGGAGTGCCTGTTTATTCCGATCTTAAGCTTGTCACAGGATTAGCAATAGCTCCCATTATCGACTGGAAACTTACCACGATAAATGCTATGCCTGTAGAGATCAGTCCCGCCAATATAAAAAACCCGGCGCCCATGGAAATACGATAGGCAAACTCCTGCAACCACTTGTACATGACAAGCCATGCTATGGGAGTGGCAATTATAAAAGCTATAAGAACCAATTTCAGAAAATCACCGGCAAGGAGCGCAACGATTTCTCTGACCGAAGCTCCCAGGATTTTTCTTACACCTATTTCTTTGATCCGCTGATTCGTAGACAAATGTGCAAGACCGAATAATCCCAAAGAGCAGATGGCCATGGAAAGAATGGCGGCAGCACGTATGACCTGTTGCCAGTGCTCTTCCTGCAGAACGCAGCTTATCCCTATGGACAAACCAATGACATTTATAGCGGAATAAAGCTTGCTTTTCCAAAGATGACGAAAAGTGATTTTTATATGGGGGCCCAACATATCGATGGTTTAGTATGATTATAGCTATTCAATTT
>JAMFRX010000768.1 GCA_026224995.1 Puia dinghuensis | reverse complement strand
TCTATTATCACCAGCTTTAACCGGAATTTCGCCAAGCGTAATGACGGGCTGGCTTCTACCCATGCTTTTGTGGCTAGCCCCGAGATCGTGACCGCCTTTGCGATCGCCGGCGACCTGACATTCAATCCGCTGAAAGACAAGCTGAAGAATGAGAAGGGTGAAGACGTGATGCTGGATGAGCCCACGGGAGTGGAATTACCGCCCAAAGGCTTCTCCGTAGATGATGCGGGCTACCAGGCCCCGGCAAAGGACGGCAAGGGCGTGCAGGTGGTCGTAAAATCCGATTCCCAGCGGCTACAGCTGCTGGCGCCTTTCGCTGCCTGGGAAGGTACGGACCTGAAGGGCCTGAAGCTGCTGATCAAGGCGAAGGGCAAGTGTACTACCGACCATATCTCCATGGCTGGTCCCTGGCTGAAGTTCAGGGGTCACCTGGATAATATCAGCAATAACATGCTCATCGGCGCCGTCAATTTCTTCAACGAGAAAACGGATTCGGTAAAGAATGAGCTGAGCGGCGAGTATGGCGCGGTTCCTGCGACGGCGAGGGCCTATAAAGCCCAGGGTATAGGTTCCGTGGTCGTGGGCGACGAGAATTATGGGGAAGGCTCTTCCCGCGAGCATGCGGCGATGGAACCCCGCTTTCTAGGTGTACGCGCTATCGTAGTCCGCAGCTTTGCCCGGATCCATGAGACCAACCTGAAAAAACAGGGGATGCTGGCGCTGACCTTTGTGAAGAAAGAGGATTACGACAAGGTCCAGGAAGATGACAGCATCGATATCGTTGGGCTGACGAGCTTCGCGCCGGGCAAGCCGCTGACCATGGTGCTTAACCATAAGGATGGGAGCAAGGATGAGATCAGCCTCAATCACACGTATAATGCGCCGCAGATCGGCTGGTTCAAGGCCGGTGGGGCGTTGAATGTGATCAGGGCGGAAGTGGCGAAATAAGTAGAGTCTTCGGCTTCAGGCCGGAGGCGATCACATAATTGAAAAGGCATCCCCGGAGGGAAGGTGAGTAACCGGAACTCCGGGGATCTTTTTGTTCAGGACCGGTAGCAGCCACTGCAACCCGGGCTCTTCGCTTACGGAATGGCCCAGGACGATAAGGGCTATCTTCTTACCCTGGTAGCGGGCATCGCGGATGTACTCGCTGGTCTCCCACTCGTTCAGCTCGCCGCATACGAAGAGGTCAGGCTGGTGTGCCTGGATCATGGCGATGTGGGAACGACCGCCGGCGGCGCCGGGGGACAGGACAATCTTTTGACAGGACTGATGGAGGTCGCCGATGTATTTGAGCTTGTCGATGTCGAGGCTTTTCTTAAAGTGGGCGACGAGGCGGTCGAGCGAGGCGGCTGCGGGGAGGTTCACCAACGGCGGGTTGGCGTCGTCGTAATATTTATCCCAGCCCAGGGCCTGCATGACGCCCATGCGGACACCGTCGGGTTTATGGGCGTGGATGCCGTCGTGGAAACGCCAGACGACGATGCCGTGCTTGTCAAGGAGGTCGCGCTTGAATTTGAGCACGGGGTCATTGCCAAGCCAGTCCGTTTCGTCGGTATGATTATAGAACGTAGGTTCGTGTGCGATGATGAAGTTGGCGCCGAGATCGATGGTCTTTTGGATAATGGCGTCGGTAGCGAACATGGTCGTGACGATGCCCCGGACGGGCTGGGAAGGATCACCGGCTTTAATGGTGTCCACGGTATGCGGGAAGGGGGTGCCGGGGATATCCGCGAGGAGGGCGTCGATGACCTGCTGGATGGTGAAGACTTTGGGCCCGTTGCCAGCAAAGGCATGCTGCAAAGGCAAGGAAGATGCGGCGAGGGCGGTGAGGCTCATGGTAAGGAAATCGCGGCGTTGCAAATGGTTTGGCATGGCTCTAATATAAACCATAAAATTTACTTAAAACAATTTCCCAATCGTTTGAAGAGGAAGGGAATTCCTAGATTAGGCGAATGAAGATGCGCCGAATCGCAAGGCTGCTGCTGACATTCTACCGGAGCTCCTTTGTTCCGAATGGGGTGATGACCCTGGTATGCGGGGGTCTCTTTTGGGAATATGGGTTTTCCATTTTTGCTACGGTGCTATGGGTGAAGCTGGTCACCATGGGGATCGTGTCCTACTATGTCCGGTCTTACAGGAGGCAGGAGTTTTATTATTATCAGAACCTCGGTCTGTCAAAGGCCTTACTTTGGTCCACTACTTTGCTGTTCGATCTCTTGCTCTATTTTCTTGTATTGATCACCGTAAGCCATTATGGGTTCGCCGGACAACAAAAAAAATTTCAGTATGAAGCATGTTCTGGAGGCCGACGGCATGGAGCTGAGCTTCGGGGAGCGCAGGATCCTATCGGATATCTATATCCGATGTGAAACCGGGCAGATCACCGGGCTGTTGGGGAGGAACGGGCAGGGTAAATCCTGTCTGCTCCGGATACTTTATGGCAAGCTGCCCGGCGCCGGTGGTTCGGTAAGGATCGACGGGTCCAGGGTGCGGCAGAGCGGCCAGCTGCTGTACCTGCCACAGTTTGATTTCATTCCCGGCCTGTTAACTCTTAAGCGGGTATTGAAGGATTACGGCCTCCAGTTCGGGGAGCTGGAAGACAGGTTTCCCGAACTCAGTCATGCATATGGATCCAGGATAAGGGACTTATCCGGGGGGCAAAGGAGACTGGTACAGCTTTTTGTGCTGTTGCGATCGGCAGCAAGCTTTGTCCTGCTGGATGAACCGTTCACGCATCTGATGCCGCTGCAAATAGAGCAGGTTAGGGAAATGCTTCTCGAAGAGAAACCGGAGAAGGGGATAATTTTAACGGACCACCTGTTCCGGGATGTGACGGCGGTCAGCGACCAGATCTACCTGCTTGCCGACGGGAAAACTCATCTTGTCAGGACGGAAGAAGACATCGAACGGCTGGGGTATGCAAGGATCTGACAACGGCGCGCCAAATGAATGAAAAGGCTTATTTTCGAAGCATGACTATGACCCGACTTACTGTCCTGCTGTTTGTCTTCGTATCTGTTAGTGTTTCTACCGTTGCCCAACAATCGAATGCCAGGAACCTTGCCGTGATCGGCTATTATGCGGGGAGGAATACGGCTATCGACAGCTTCCCTACCGAAAAGCTGACGCATATCATCTACAGCTTCTGTCATCTCAACGGCAACCGGCTCTGGGTTAACAATGCCAATGATACCGCGGTCATCAAGCACCTGGTGGCGCTGAAGGAGAAGCATCCCAAGCTCAAGGTGATCTTGTCGCTGGGCGGCTGGGGAGGTTGTAAGACCTGTCCGGATGCGTTCTCCACCGACAGCGGCAGGAGGGAGTTTGCGCAGAGTACCAAGGATCTGACGGATTATTTTCATACGGACGGCATAGACCTGGACTGGGAGTATCCTTCGCTGGAGAATGTGCCGGGCTATCCTTTTGGGCCGGCCGACAAGGATAATTTTACAGAAGTGATCCGGTTGCTGCGCAAGGACCTGGGCCGGAAGCCGGAGATCAGCTTTGCCGCCGGCGGCTTTACTTCTTACCTGCAGACCTCTATCGACTGGAAGCAGGTGACGCCGCTGGTGAATTATATCAACCTCATGACTTATGACCTGATCAATGGCTACGCCACGCAAACGGGGCATCATACCGCATTATACAGCAGGCCCGGGCAGGTGGAGTCCACAGACCATGCGGTCCGCTGGTTGGACAGCGCGGGAGTACCGCTGAATAAAGTAGCCATCGGGATGGCTTTTTATGCCAGGGTATTCGAGCATGTGGACAGCGTCAATAACGGGCTGGACAGGCCCTGCCATTTCCTTCGTGGAGTCTCTTATAAGGATCAGCGCATCGAGCTGTCGCAAGACAGCGGATATGTCTATCATTGGGATAGCGTGGCGCAGGCCCCGTACATGTACAATGCCCGGCAGCAGCTTTTTGCCTCCTTTGATGACTCCGTTAGCATAAGGATCAAGACAGAATATGCTGTCAAAAAAGGACTTGGCGGGGTGATGTTCTGGCAGCTTCCGGAGGACCGGTTCAGCGGCGGGCTGCTGGACGTGATCGATAACACAAAAATGTCCCTTACGGCGGGAAGAAAAAAGTAATTTAGCGAGATGCGGTATTATCCTATCCTACTTGTTGTGCTGGTGGCTGCGGGCCTCGGGTCCTGTTCGCCGGCCAAGCAGCTGAGCGCACCAGCAGTAACGCTTTCCCTCCCCGACACCTTGCCTGCGCTGCCACAGAGCGAGATCGATATCCCGATAAAAATAGCGGGGAAGCCGTTGCTGGCCGCGGCGGATTCACTCTTTCCCAAGGAGTTCGTGTCACAGGGGTTTCCGGCTTACCTGCAGCCGTCCTGCGATTTCCGGTACCGGTTTAGATTTGTGCGGTCGCCATTCACCGTCCGGTGTGTCAACAACCACATTTCTGTGAGCATGGAATGCCATTACCAGGTCTCCGGCGGCCGGAGCTTATGCGCGGCTGGTAAGCCGGTGAGTCCCTGGATCTCCGGCTATTGTGGATTCGACAAGGAGCCTATGCGAACGGTAGACCTTTCTTTTGGAACGCAATTCAGCGTCTCTTCCGATTATAGGGTCAGGACGGCATCCAGCGTAGACCAGGTGAAGGCGCTGGATAAATGTGTTATGTCTATCTTTTCGATGGATATGACGCAGCAGATCATGGACAGCATCCACAGCTCTATAAACGCCTTCTGCAAGGCTCTGGACGCAGGAGCCGCGGGAATGAATGTATCAGGCTATTTGCGGCAGACGGCGAAGACCTGGCAAAAGACGCCGATCGGGCCCTATGGCTGGCTGGTGATCAACCCGTTGAATGTGCGGGTGGGAATGTTGAATTATATCCGGGATACTTTTTCCCTTAGCCTGGGCATCAGCTGCCGGCCGGAGCTTAGCAGCGATAAGAGTCCGGCGGGTCAGGTATCGCTGCCGCCATTGAACAACGGCGCCAACCGCAGCGGCATTACGCTATATCTGCCTGCCAATTATGAATACACGTTCCTTACCAAGCTGCTGAATGACTCGCTGCGTGACAAGTCCTTTGAGTACAAGGGGCGGCAGGTCATCATAAAAGAGGTGGGCATCAAGGGCATTGGGCATCATCAGCTGGAGCTGAGGATAGATTTCGCGGGAAGTCATGAGGGCCGGATCTACCTGCGGGGTACGCCGGTGGTGGATACGGCCAGGCAGGCGCTTAGCGTTCCGGATATCTCCTATAGCATAGAAAGCAAGGAGGTGCTGATAAAGATGGCCAGGGCGGTTCTGCGGGGTAAGATCCGCCGGACGGTGCAGGGGAATTCCTTTTTGGACCTTGCCGCATTGTTAAAGACCAATCTACCATCGATCGATGCGCAGCTGAATAGGGCTATCGGTCCGCACTTATATACTACAGGGCAGATCAGACAGATGAAGCTGATTGGGCTGCTGGCGGGTGAAAACAGTCTGCAGGCCCAGCTTTTCGTTCAGGCTGATCTGACAGTGACCAGTACGGGTTTACCGAAATAGTTTTTTTAGACCGCTAAGAGTGGTTTTTATAAGAGATTGGTTTCCATCGTCTTATTGGGTTAGGCTGGCGCTTGCCGGCACAAAAGACTATTTGACCGCAAAAAAGCAACCATTAACATTTCATTTGCGTATTATGCCAATTAGGAAAACTAGTTTGTGCGTT
>JAMFRX010000096.1 GCA_026224995.1 Puia dinghuensis | reverse complement strand
GGATGCGTGGTATTCGATGGCCATGGCCATGCGGCGGTATAACCTCTGCTTTCCCGTCTTCGTGGAACGGGATGAACCTTACCTGGATGCTGTCCAGCTCTACCATCTCTTATTACCCAAACCTGTTGCCTACGACCTGCTGCTGGATAAAGAACGCAACTTCATATTTCTCACGGGCGCCAATATGGCCGGGAAGAGCACGTTTATCCGATCCATAGGCGTAGTGGTCTTCCTGGCTCACCTGGGAATGGGCGTGCCCGCACAGCAGATGCAGCTAACCCTCTTCGACGGGATCCTGAGCAATATCAATATCGAGGACAATATCTCCAAGGGGGAAAGCTTCTTCTTCAACGAAGTTCAGCGTATTAAGAATACCCTGGAAAAGATCGGCAACCAGAAGAAATGGCTTGTGCTGATAGACGAGCTGTTCAAAGGAACGAATGTCCAGGACGCGATGAAGTGCTCGAGCACTGTGATCAAGGGGCTTATTAAGATCCGCCGCTCGTTTTTCATACTTTCCACCCACT
The DNA here is from genome assembly GCA_026224995.1 of Puia dinghuensis. GTDB lineage: Bacteria > Bacteroidota > Bacteroidia > Chitinophagales > Chitinophagaceae > Puia > Puia dinghuensis_A. The sequence goes on along the minus strand of JAMFRX010000096.1, from coordinate 4,379 downwards.
TGTACGAGATCGGCGAAGAGCTCAAGGTCTATCCGAATATTCTTTTCAACTACTTCGAGACGGCAGTAATGGACGATCAGCTGGAGTTCAGCTATCAGCTGAAGCCGGGGATCAGCAATGACAGGATAGGATATCTTATATTGAAGCGGGAGAAGGTGGTGGAGATGTTGGAGAAGCTATAACAGGCGCCGCTAATCGCTATGCCGCCCATCCTTCACGGTCCAGGCTCCTGAATTGTATGGCTTCGGCGAGATGTTCGGCGCGTATCCCTTCGCTGCCCGCCAGGTCGGCGATTGTACGGCTGACTTTCAGGATATGGTCATGCGCCCGTGCTGACAATTTCAGTTTCTCCATGGCTACGCGTAGCAATTGCTCGCTGCCGGCGTCGATCCGGCAATAATGGCGTAGTAGCCGGCCGCTGATCTGCGCGTTGCAATAGGTGACCACCTGCGTCTGCCCTTCATAGCGCAGGCGTTGCATCTCCCTTGCCGCCATCACCCGTTGGCGTATCTGCTGAGAGTTCTCACCAATATTGCCGGCCGACAATTGCGCATAAGGCACCGGTACCACTTCCATATGCAGGTCGATCCTGTCCAGCAAGGGGCCGGAGATCCTGTTAAGATATTTCAAAACGGCTCCTGGCGGACAGGTACACTCCTTATCCGGGTGATTGTAATAGCCGCAGGGACATGGGTTCATCGAGGCGACCAGCATAAAAGAGGATGGAAATTCCACGGAGATCGCGGCCCTGCTGATCGTTACTTTCCGGTCTTCCATGGGCTGGCGCATCACCTCCAGCGTGCTTCGGTTGAATTCCGGCAGCTCATCCAGGAATAATATTCCATTGTGGGCCAGGGAGATCTCACCCGGCTGCGGTATGCTGCCGCCACCGACCAGGGCCATGGGAGAAATGGTATGATGGGGAGAGCGAAAAGGCCGTTGAAAGAGCAGGGTGGTATGAGCGGGTAGCTTTCCAGCCACGCTATGGATCTTAGTCGTTTCCAATGCTTCCTGCAGGCTCAGCGGCGGCAGGATCGTAGGCAGCCGCCGCGCCAACATGGTCTTGCCGGCGCCCGGAGGCCCGACCATTATGGCATTGTGTCCACCGGCCGCGGCAATCTCCATCGCCCGTTTGATATTCCCCTGGCCTTTTACATCGCTGAAGTCCAGGTCGGTTGGCGGACAGGCCGAGAGCAAAGGCTCGCGATCATCGGCGGTCACGGGGGTGGACGAAGCACTGCCCCGGAAAAAACCGATCACTTCCCGCAAATGCGGAAAGGCAAAGACCTTCAATTGTTTTACGATGGCTGCTTCGGCGGCATTCTGGTTGGGAACGATCAGGCCTTTAAACTGTTCCTTCCCCGATTGAATCGCGATGGGCAAGGCGCCCTTGATAGGCAAAATGCTACCATCCAGGCCTAATTCTCCCATGATCACATAGTTCTTGAGGAGTCCGGCATCGGGCAGCTGCTCGCTGGCGGCCAATATGCCCAGGGCGATCGGGAGATCGAATGCCGAACCATATTTCCGAATACCTGCCGGAGCCAGGTTGACCACGATCTTGGTCCGGGGCATATAATAGCCATTGCTCTTAATGGCGCTCTCGATCCGTTGAATACTTTCCTTGACCGCACTGTCTGCTAAGCCGACGATAAACGTGTGGAGGCCCTCCGTTACATTGACCTCTACGGTGATGGTGATCGCCTCTACCCCATACACCGCACTTCCAAATGTCTTCACCAGCATACCTCTATGTTTAGCCGATGAAGCTAGAAAATATTTCAATTCGGGAAAAAAGAAATAGGCTCACGTTTCACGGGGGCTGTTCCACGGCGAGCGGGCCACTTCTATTTCTTTCGCTTGCCGCGTCCCGCCGCAGGCACTACCTTCCGCGTATTTGCCTGCGTTCCGCCAACAGCTACCGTCTTGCCGGATTTCGTCAACACCGTTCTGGCCGCAAGGACCGGCTTCCCCGGGGACCCGCCGCCGGAGCCTAAGCTCCACGGCGTATTCTCCCAGCGGGTTATCGCCCGCGAGAGGCGCAGCAGCAGCTCGTTATTGGCAAGATAGAGAATGGCCACCGGGAGCATTTTGAACATTGCCCTTTTAGTGGTCTCGTTGAGGTTCATCATCGGCAGCAGCCAGCCGAGGGCGCCGAGCCCAAGGTAGAGGGCGGCCAGGGCATAAAGCCAGTTGCGGGCGTCCCTGTTAAAACGCCGTACGAACAAGGCTTCGGCCACGAAGAGGGCAGCCGTAAGATAGAAGATATAGCCCCAGAGATGGATGGCGAACTCGCCGGTGAGGAGCCGGGTGAAGATGTCGCTGTACCGCTGAAAGAGCGGAGACAAGTTGGTCAGGTGGTCGTTGACTAGTCCGCCAACGTCATAATGTACCGGCAGGTAGTGTTTGAGGTACAGCTGGGTGGTAAGATAATAGCCAGCCAGAGAAGGCAGGAAAAAAAGGATATTGGCCAGCGCCGCCTTTTTAAGCGACAGTTTTTCCCGTCGCTGTGCGAGCAGTATAGGTGGGAGGAAGAGCAGGGCTAGCGCCAGGGTCTCCGACCGGATATAGGTCGCGATGCCTATGAGCAGCCCGGCAAAATAAAAATTCGCGGTCCGGTTATCGCCCGGGGAGTCTCCGGCCGAGGGCCCCACGCGGGCTTCGGCCAAATGTAGCCCGCGGGCGCCCATTTCCGATGATTGGCCTTCGGCCGTTCGGCCTCCGGCCGAAAAGTACCTAAAAAGAAAATAGAGCCCCAGGAACATGTAGACCATATTGCTATAGTCGTACAGGATCATGAATGTATAGGCATACATCTCCGGCGTCATAAAAAAGATCAGCATCAGCACGCCGGCAATTAAGGGATGACATTTTTCCCGGAGCGCGTTATACAGGAAGACGGTGAAGCTGACGAAGACTATGCTGAGCCAGATCTGGCCGAAAGGGAATCCAGCCAGCTTGAAGATCAGCTGCAGGGAGATCAGAAAAGGCGACTTGAACTGGTTGTTGGTCGACCAGAGGTCTACATTGAAAAAGGAATTGATCAGGGTATGCTCACGGACGGCGATCTCCGCTATCGCTTCGGGACCGGAAAGCGCATCGCGTGAAGTAGGCGGAAGGTAATAGCAGCGCCATATGCTCACGAAGACCATAAATCCCAAGATCATTAAGAAGGGGATCTCATAAGATAAGATCTGAAAACGGCGGGGAAAAAGGGAGCGGCGAAAGGCGGCAAAGCCTTCTTTACGAACGCTCAGCCAAACCGGGATATTGAGCAGCACGGCAGCCAGCACGAGAGACCCGAAGATGGTGAAGGCAGTGAGCTGGATGTAGAGGAGCTGCAGAAGGAAGGGCAGGAAGGAGGCCAGGGCGACGCCCAGCAACAGGGAAAGGGTAATGGTATAGGCCGTCTTCAGCCGAAGGCGGAACAGATGGAGTATCCCATAGCCCGAGAGCAGGAAGAGCAGCAACAGCAAAAAGAATGCAAGTACAAACATACACTTATAGGGTTGGCGGATATTTTTTGTAAGTGTTCAGGATCTGCTGCAATTGCTGGGGGTTTTTGATCTCGTCGAGGCTGACCCCTTTCTTGGAGATGCGAAGAAGGAAGTTCGCCTTGTTCACATTGGGGGAGTTGGTCCAGACCCCTTCCAAACCGGTGTAGTAATAAAATACGGCAGGTTCGGGCGCATGAAAGGTCGCATAGATATGCAGGGAATCACGATAATAGCTGTTCGGCTCGAACAGGATCACGGGATGGGCGACCTTCTTCTTCGCGGCGATGTCCTTTACCTTGAGGCAGATCGTATAAATGACGCCGTAACGCTGTTTCATGATGCCGACCTGGTCCAGGGTGTCGTCCTTCTCTTTCAAAAAGTCCGTCCAGTATTGGGCCGGCTTGCTTTGGAACCAATCCCCGTAATATCCGGCATTGAGCACGATGAAGATCGCCGCAAAGGCGACGAGGGTCAATAAAAAGCCTTTCATAGCTAAAATTTATACGACTGATAGTACGGGTCAATGGAGTCCTATCGAAGTAAAACTAAGCAAAATGACGGCAATTCAAAAAAATCGACGCATCAATTTTGAGGGGCGGACCGGCCGCGAAAGCCTACCAGACCTTTATGACCTGGGCGGTTCTCCATCCCAGGATGCGCCGCTTTTCGAGCCGACCGTGATTATCTCATGCGCGTTTTGCAGGCGTTCGCCGATCTTACGGCCGATGGTCCCGGAAGCGCCTATCAGGATGATCTTCATATGTTATGCAGTTTAGATTGCCCGGTTACGGCGGCTATCGACGTCATCGGCGGGAAGTGGAAGCCTATAATCATCTACGTCCTGCTGGAAGGGTCCAAGCGATTTGGCGAATTACATAAGGG
>JAMFRX010000767.1 GCA_026224995.1 Puia dinghuensis | reverse complement strand
TCCGACTCATTCTTTATTCTATGTTTTAATCCCGGCTCTATCTCCAGCCCCTGCCGCGCCCCCACTTCCACCCGCCCCTCGGCCGTCTCGAACACCGCCGTTCCTTCCAGGATGAAGAAGAACTGCCGCGCTACCCGATGATGGTGTTCCGCCTCGGCCGTATGCGGCGGCATCCTTTCCTGCTTTACCGAAAGCCCGGGCTCATCCACCAGGTTCCAGCCATCGCAGCCCTCGCCCCATATATAGTGCTTCAACGGCTGCTCGCTGGAAACTACGGCTTTCATTGTTCGCTTGAGTTGACCTTATGAAAAATAGCGCTCTGATTGCCGAAGATCTTGGCAAATCCCTTCACATCATCCCCGCTCCACCCTTTATTCATCTCCCCATAGCTGCCGAACTTGCTGCTCATGAGGTCATGGACGCTTTCAATACCGGTGACGGTATAGCGATAAGGCTGCAAGGTCACGAAGACCTTCCCTGTAACAGTCTCCTGCGTGTCCGCCAGGAATTTCTCGATATTCCGCATGGTCGGGTCCAGCATCTGGCCTTCATGCAGCCAGTTGCCATACCAGCTGCTCAGCTGATCCTTCCAGTACAGCTGCCACTTGGTCAGCGTATGTTTCTCCAGCAGATGATGGGCCTTTATGATGATCAACGGTGCGGCGGCCTCGAAGCCTACACGCCCTTTAATGCCGATTATCGTATCGCCCACATGGATGTCGCGGCCTATGCCATAAGGCTGGGCAATGGATTGCAGATGCTGGATGGCTTCCACCGGGTTGGCGAAGGTTTTCCCGTCGACGCCCTTGAGCTCGCCTTTCTCAAATTCCAGCGAAAGCTGGCGGGTATCGCTTTTTGTCACCTGCGTAGGCCAGGCCTCTTCCGGCAGATAATCCTTCGATGTCAGCGTCTCTTTCCCGCCCACGCTGGTACCCCAGAGGCCTTTATTGATGCTGTATTTAGCCTTCTCCACATTCATCTCCACACCATTCTCTTTCAGGAAGGCGATTTCTTCCTCGCGGCTAAGCCGAAGGTCGCGAATAGGGGTGATGATCTCTACGCCGGGCAGCATGCTCTGGAAGACCATGTCGAACCGAACCTGGTCGTTGCCGGCCCCCGTGCTGCCGTGCGCGACATAGCCCGCGCCGGTCTTCTTCACGTGGTTGGCAACCGCTATCGCCTGTACCATTCGCTCGGCGCTGACGCTTAAGGGATAGACAGCATTCTTCAGTACATTTCCGAAGATCAGGTATTTGATGCAGCTCTCGTAATATTCCTTGGTGACGTCCACGCATTCGAAAGAAGCTACGCCCAGGCTCTTGGCGCGGGCCGCTATCTGCTCGATCTCCGCTTTGTCGAACCCGCCGGTGTTGACGGTGAGCGCGTGAATCTCCAGGTTCTTGACCTTCCGGAGATAAATGGCACAATAGGTGGTGTCCAATCCGCCGCTGTAGGCTAAGACGACTTTATTGCTCATGACTTTAAAAAGGTATTTTACAGATGAAAGAACATGTGAAAGATCGACCTTGTCCTGCCGCCGCCATGGCCCGCCTTGCTGAGATGGGCGCCGCTGTCCTCGCTATGGTGTTTCAGGAAGGGGGCAAGCAATTTCCATTGCTTGACGCGCATGAATCGCTCGTATAGCTTGGAGTGCTTCTTGAAATCTTGAGTGGTTTCCTCCGGCTCATAATGATCCTTGGGGTCGTAGAGCATCGCGGTGCACATGCAGTTCTTCCGGTCCTTGCTCATCAGGATCTCATAGTTCACGCAGCTCTTGCAGCCGGCCCAGAAAGCATCGTCCTGGGTCAGCTCCGAATAGGTCACCGGCTCGTAGCCAATTTCGGAATTGATCTTCATGACCGCCAGCCCGGTGGTCAGGCCAAATATCTTGGACTCGGGATAGGTAGACCTGCTAAGCTCGAAGATCTTCCTCTTGATCATCTTCGCCAACCCGCTCTTCCTGAAAGGCGGCGACACGATGAGCCCCGAATTAGCCACGTATTCCTCATGGCTCCAGGTCTCGATATAGCAGAACCCGGCCCAGATGCCGTCTTCCGTAAAAGCGATGACTGCCTTTCCCTCCCGCATCTTCTGCTGGATATAGTCAGGGCTCCGCTTGGCAATGCCCGTACCACGCGCCATCGCCGAAGACTCCATCTCATCACAAATGATCCGGGCGAAACCCTGATGGGACTCGTCGGCAATAAGTATCTTAAAGTGTTGTTGTTCCATGATCTTTAATGGTAGTTCCTTCAACGCAAAATGAAAAAGACAAAAGGGGGGACAGGAAAATAGCGTCGTTACGACACAGGGCGTCGGTATACAAAGGAAGTATCAACGTCGTACCCAAAAGGGAATGGGGCGAACGGAAAAAACTGTGCACAGCGGCGCAGCAAAAAACCCACGCTTGTTGAAGGCGTGCAATATCACAAGAGGTGATATGTGTGAGTTTTTTTTCATTTCAATGAAGATGAAATTGTTGTAAAAGCTTTTGCTCCGCAAAGAACGACAATTTTTAAGAGTTATTCAGATTTCTCGGTAAATTTTGTGTAAATTTAACTGTCCTCAATAGTTTATTAAACCTTAACATTATGAACATGAACACCTTAGCCTTTGGGCGTCGCCTGGGCATTGCCCTGCCGCTCGCCTTTCTCTCCTGCTTCCTTTTGTCAATGGTTCCCAGCTCCTTCGGCGCCGAAAAAAAATCTCGCTGTTATTCTTGTACGATCAATGGGCCCACCTGCGGCAATACGCCAGGCCAGGCCTCCTTTTTCAGCCTCAGCAGCGGATGTACCACGGTCAGCTGGATGTGCTCGTGCGGAACCATCCTCCGTTACACTTCCACTTCGGTAGAGATTGTATTTGGCACCTGTTCCGGGTTGATAGATATCGAAACGGTCGGCGGTGTAGGCGGCGGAGCAGACCTAAAAGTGAGCGAATCGCCCTGTTTCACCCGCGATCAATCCCACCCAGCCAGCCATTGAGTTGAATCCCAAGGCAACCCGGCCGCCCATTACCGCATTCTAGGGGTATGCCAATTATTTCCGTACGACAGACCATCCGTCGCCTGCTCCGTCACAAGAGCTATTCCCTGATCAATATCCTGGGACTGGCCATCGGCTTGTCCGCCTGCCTGCTCCTCTACCTGTACGTACACGAAGAGCTGAGCTACGACGCCTATAACCCAAACGCCGCCCGCATCGCCCGGGTGACAAGCCTCCTCCATTCCCCTGAATCCGACCTTGCCGTAGCCGAAACGCCCTCCATCCTTGCCCCCACCTTGCTGCGGGAATGTCCGGAAATAGAAACGGCAGTCCGGATAGAAGCGGCCAACCCCATTCCATCGTCCTTACCCGCAGCGCCGCCAACTATTATCTCAGCCCGGGCCCCGTCCTGGGCCGGACCCTCGTCGCCGACGGCGAGATCTACCACGTCACCGGCGTCATCCAGGACCGCCCTGCCAATTCTGACCTTAGGATCGATGCCCTGGTGTCCAAAGATTTTTCCTCGGTCGCCTGGACCGATTTCGACGTCGACGTCTATACTTTTCTCCTGTTCCGCACAGCGCCGGACCTCCAACGCTTCAACCGCCGGCTGCCTGGCCTGACCACCAAATACACCCAGCCGGAGCTGGACCGCCAGGGTATCAAGGAATACCATTTCAATTTCGAAGCCGAAAAGCTCACCGACGTCCATTTCAGCAAAGGCAAGCTGGCAGACGAGCCCAAGGGTAACCGGCAGTTTCTCGCCATCTTTAGCGCCCTCGCCCTGTCCACCCGGCTCTCCTTCGGCGGCTGGCAAATGGCGCTACTGGCGCTGCTGCTGTTCCCGGCAACGACCCTGCTTGCCGGCGGCTACCCCGCATTCGTCCTGTCCCGCTTTTCGCCGGTAAAGGCCTTAAAAGGCCCTTCAGGACAAACTAAGGGCGTCGGCCTCCGGAAGCTGCTGACAGTTACCCAGTTCGCCATCGCCCTGGCCATGCTGGCCGGCACGGTGGTGATCTACCAGCAAATGCAGTTCATCGCCCACAAAGACCTCGTCGCCGACCGCTCCGGGATCGTCTGCATCACCCTGCCCGCGGACTCCGCCATCCGCGCCGCCGCCCCGGCCTTCATCCAGGCCCTCCGGCAGGAGTCCAGCATCCAGGATATCTCGGTCGGCAGCGGCCTGCCCGCCGAAGGCGTACAGATGGCTTCCACCACCGGCTATACGGCAGGAAAACAGCGGATCATCATGCTGAATTATTTCTTTATCGACCCCCAGCTGCTGCCCATGCTGCATATCCCCCTGGTCGCCGGCCGGAACTTTTCCGATAGCCTGCAGACGGACAAGCAGACGGCCTTCATCGTCAACCAGGCCCTGGTACATACCATGGGCTGGAAATCGGGCCTGGGCGAATCCCTGGAAGG
>JAMFRX010000095.1 GCA_026224995.1 Puia dinghuensis | reverse complement strand
CGTTGGGCGCCGGCAAGATCGCTTACCGGAAGACGAGCACTTCCACTACGGATACGGTGCTCACCGCCACTAAATACAAGATCCTCATCCAGCAGCCGAGCACGCTTTGCGCCAACGGCTCCAGCACGAACTTTGCCGCTGAGTCCGGTGGTACTTTCGGCACGGGTGTGGGCTTAAACCGCAGCACGCCGCCTACTTATCTGATCCCTAACTATACCTATTTACCGAATTCCAACTCTGCTACTACCATTAATGACGGCTACTATGCCATCGTGAACAATACCAGCCCTACGAGCTCTACCTTTCCTAACGCGAACCGTCAGCCGACCTGCGGCACTGCCACCGGCGTCCTGGCGTGTAGCAACCGGGAATTCGGCGGCTTCTGGTTCATCGGCGGCGACCACACCGGCACCACCACCGCGGCCGGCAATGCACCGCCATCGGCCACGACCAATGCCGGCTATATGCTGCTCGTCAACGCCGACCTTGCCACCAGCGAAGCTTATCACCAGGTGATCACGGGTCTTTGTCCCAATACCTATTATCAGTTCTCCGTCTGGGTGAAGAACGTCTGTCCCAATTGCGGTATCGATACCAACGGCACGGCCGAATACACTCCAGGGGTGCTTCCGAACCTCACCCTGGTCGTAGACAGCATAGACCGGATCTCTACGGGTCAGCTCGACACCGTAGGCTGGCAGCAACGCGGTTTCGTGCTGCTCACCGGCCCTGCGCAGAGCTCCATCACCATTAGCATCCGTAACAACGCATCCGGCGGCGGTGGTAATGACTGGGCCATGGATGATATCACGCTGGCGACCTGCCCGCCCAATATCACTCTGACACCCAACAAACCCGATACCCTTTGTCAGGGCTCCGACGATACCGTACGGTTCGCCGTCTCTTCCTATGTCAATAATTTTACGCAGTTCCAGCTGATGAAGAGCACCGACGGTGGTTCGACCTGGACCTCCCCCGGCAACGATACTCTGGGCCGGGCGGCTACGGGCAGCGTAGTGCCTGTCTTTAATGCGGCGCTTGGGCTCTATGTAGACACAGTTACCCGCTATTATCAGATCCAGCCTTCCGATAATACCATCATCTACAAGCTCGTTATCGCCAGCACCACCGCCAACCTGGCGTCCTCGGGCTGTAGCTATACGACTACTCAGCCGAAGACCGTCTATGGCGTCAACTGTCTGGTCGCCCTGCCTACCACCCTGGTATCTTTCCGCGGCCAGCTGAATAACGGGCTGGGTCAGCTATACTGGATCACTTCGGGCGAAATCCAGGGGATGAGCTATGCCGTAGAACGCAGCGATGATGGCACTCATTTCTCCACGATCGGTACCGTTCAGGGCACCGCACCCATTGGGGGAGGCGCCAACTATCAATATACAGACCCCACTCCGGTGACCGCTTCAACCTACTACCGGATCAATCTTGTTGCCCAGGCCCTCAATCGCTATAGCAGCCTTGTGCTGCTCAGCACTGGTAAGGTCGGGTTCCAGGTGCGTTCCGCGCTCAATCCGTTCACCGATCACCTTGGCATCGATCTGACGGCCCCTGTAGACGGTACGGCTACCATCACGCTGATAGATCTTTATGGTCGCACGGTGCATCGCGACCGGCAACCGGTGACACAGGGGTACAATACGCTCAGTGTGTATGGAGTATCGGATCTGCCTGCGGCAACGTATGCCATGCTGATCCAATGCAATGACCAGGTGGTCTGTCAGAAAGTGGTAAAGGTGGTGGTGCAGTAATCTTGTTAAACAGGCCGGAAGGTGAACCGGCCAACGAAATCACGCTGCTTAAGCAAAATGCGGATGGGCATCCCTTTTAACAGGTCATAGGTTTTGATATGTAGAAGCCGCTCGCGTAAAAGTATTTTTGCGTTTTCGTGGCCGCCCCCAGAAGTATATTCAACGTAATCGGAGAAAATTTGCTCATTAAATTTGTCATTCGTTATATACGACTCGAAATCCCGAAAAAGGCGCCTGAACACACCTATGGGCAGCGCAAGCAGGAACAGGACCCCCGCCAGTTCCCGTGGCCGGTTGTCGTCATCGAAATAGGTAAAATCCTCATGACATCTTACTATGCGGTAGCTATTGACAAACCGTTTGATAGCCCTTGGATTGCTGCCGATGATTGCGGCCATATCCGCGATCATAATGATCTCGAATGCCTCGAGCTCCAGGGCCGGTAATTCTTCCTCGTCGGGTGTTTCGATCCCATCCCAGTCTTCGTGCTCGCCAATTGTACCATATGTTTCGAGATCTTCTTCTGTTGCCGCCGGCTCCGGCTGGTCTTCCGCCGCTTGTGCGGACTCCGGGGATGTCACCGGTCTGGAACTCGCCAACTCGCTCAACATATGTCTGACATAGCCATCGTTAGCCGACTTTAAATAAAAAGGTATCTGGAAGATCTTCTCCAGGTAGCTTACCGGGTCTACGGACTCCAGACCTGGTTCGCCACCGGTGATCTCGCTCACTCTGCCCGTAAATTGCGAATAATGCCGTTTGATCAACGCATTCTTCACCCAGGTAAGATCTACTCCTACCACCACCACGAACAGCGGAAAGGCCATTAGCAGGTTGACGGCTTCCAGCACCTGGACGACGTTCTCCTCCGAACACCTGTCAAGATCATCGATATAAAGCACTATCCTTTCCAGCGGCTTATCGAAAGTTTGTTTGAACTGTTCCTTCAGCTCGACCATCTTTTGGATGCGCCCCATCTCGGCATTATGCCCTGCAAACAGATAGCTCAGCATTTCGAAATCCTTTCGGATCATCGAGATGACACCAAGGTATTTACTATAGTCATCGCTCTGAGATCTTTTTTCTATAAAGGAATAAAGTGCGTCCGTGCTTAGTGCATTATCGAGCTTGAAATCCAGCTGGGCCTGCAAGACCTTGTTCTGCTGGATCTGTTCTTCCACGACCACCAGTTCCGATCTTGCCTTTTCTATCTCCAGGTTGAGGGCCTTCTCTTTCTGTTCGAATTGGGCAAGCGCTTCTTTCCTTTTCTTTTCATAGTCTTCTTTTATCTTCCAGAAAGAGGCGGCTATCGGCTGCAGCCGGTTATAGGTTTTTTCCGCCTGTCGCCATAGGACTCCTCCCGCCGCGAGCAAGGAAAGCAGGACCTGCGGCAGCGCAAAATTAGAGACCCGCAGTTTTTCCGAGAACAGCTGAACGGCCAGCGGGATCAGGATGATGCCTGCGATGATTGCCACCGCGATAACGATGTTCCAGCCAATTTTGCCCTTGCGGATGAACTCCCGGAAGAAAGTATAGTTGGACCTTGCTTCGGTATAGGCGGAGGCCGGGTTGTCCCAATATTTTTCCGGGACGATCGCTTTTAGTTCGGCCGCCGTTACGCCGAAGCTTTTGTTTTTGCCGAGCTCCTCCCCTATTTTATCCCTTACCTTGAATTCATCATCGGCTTTTTTTATGGCGTCCAGGGCCGTCTCTTTGCGGATGGAGGCGATTTTCCCCTTTATGTCTTCATCCAGCTTTCCCTTCCTCGTTTCCAATTGGGTAAGCTGGTCGTGGATCGAGCTCTTTTTACTTTCGAGACCGGCCACTTCGGCCCGCGAAGTATTCAGCTGTTTTTTTGAGCTCCCCGCCCAGCTTTTTCACTTGCGTCTCAGGAGCGTTGTCATGAATATATCCGTACAATCCTTCGAAGATCCTGGACATAAGGCTGGCCCAGAGGTTTGCATCCAGGTAAGACCAGGCATTAAAGCGAATGTGAACTACGCCCTCGCAGTACCCGTTTCGTGGATTTCTAGCGGACAGGTCGACGATCTTCTGCTGCAGGAGGCGCATGAAGAAGCTTTTACCCGAGCCCCATTTCCCGAACAAGGCTATGGCCAGGGGCGGCTTAAAGCTTCTGGCCGCAATTACGCGGGCGAAGGCTTGTACGTCCTTGCCGATGTCCAGCTGGTCGACGGACTGACCTGTGAGCCGGTCGATATTCTCTTCTGCGTCGCTTATCAGGCCGGCGTTGGAGGCGCCGCGGATTGGGGCTTTTTGGGGAGGGGTGGGTGAAGCGGGCGGGTCTGGTTCGGTGGCGCTGGCGGCTGACGATAGGTGTCGTGGCACAAGGATACGCCTTATAGCCTCTTTTCCTGCATTGGAATCGGGTAAGGAAATAAGGAAAGAAATCCCCGCCTTCGTCAAGGGTTCAGCCAGACCGGAAATACGAGCGATCAGTTTTTCGGCGTTCGAGACGATCGACCCACTACCCGCAGGAGGTCTTACATATATCCTTTTCCCGGCGAGACGCATTATGTTCTCAATAATGGCCAGACTAAATGACTCCCAATAAGGATCGACAATGATCAGCAAGGGCCTGTTATCCGGCACGTCGGCCAGTGTATATCCGCTGGACAGATCCAGGGACTTGATCCGGATACCAGCGTAGCCGTAAGCACGTAGTAGTTTATGAAATTCGTCAGTCGTCTGCCTTTTAGGAGAAAAAAATAAGATAGCCGCGTCTGCCTCTGCAGGAGATGCATTTACTTTTACATCTATGACTCCATCGCGAGACTCCATGCCGATATATTTAACGTCTTAAGCCTGGACCGTATCCACCTTTGCCTGCCCATCTATGGAAGGCGCTTCGACGCCCGGCCGCTTGTGGAAAAAGCGCTTCTGAAACAGGAGGATCGCAATCACGCCCACGGAGATCGAAGCATCGGCCAGGTTGAATACCGGGCTAAAGAACTCGAACTCTTCGCCGCCTACAAAAGGGAACCAGGAAGGGTAATGCGTCTTGATGATGGGGAAATAGAGCATATCGACCACGCGGCCATGCAGGAAAGTCGTATAGCCATGCGGTGGAAAGAGCTTCGCCACATGGTCGTAGGTACTGCGTTCGAAGATCAATCCATAAAACATGCTGTCCAGCAGGTTGCCCAGGGCGCCGGCGAAGATGAGGCCGGCACAGATAATGAACCCGCGATGGTATTTCTTTTGGATGATCGTCTGGATATAGTAGACGCCGAAGACGACGGCCACCAGGCGGAAAAGGGTAAGCGCCATCTTGCCCCAGGAGCCGCCGAACTTCCAGCCCCAGGCCATTCCTTCGTTCTCCACGAAATAGATCTGCGCCTTGTCGCCCAATAGTTTGATACCGTTATCGTAAGGGGATACGTGATCGAAATAGGTGTCCGCAGGGTGGCTGAGCGGCATATGTGTCTTTACCCAGATCTTCAAACTCTGATCGGCCACGATGATCAACAGTACCAATAGGAATATAGTTCTCGCCTTCACTACTTCAAAATTAAATTAGGTTCAAATATAGTTAATCCGGCCCAGCCGGGGCCCGATCAGTCTTCAAAATAAATTCTTTTAACCCGGCCGCTGACGCCGGTGAGGATCTCATAGGGGATGGTCTGGGCCCAGGCGGCTAATTGACTGACTGACAATTCCTTACCGAAGACTATGACCTCGTCGCCTTCGCGTACCCCGGGGATACCGGTGACATCCAGCATCGTCATATCCATGCTGATGATACCGATGGTCGGCGCCAGCTGGCCGTTGATCCACATCTTTCCTACGCCATTGCCCAGATCACGTGAATAGCCGTCTGCATAACCGATGCGGACAGTTGCCGTTACCGTTCCTTCTGCCGCAAGTCCTCTGCGGTTATAGCCGATGGTCTCGCCCTGGTGCAGGTGCTTGATCTGGGCGATGGTCGTCTTGAGGGTAGACACTTCCTGCAGTTCGAGGCGATGGCTGCCGGCGCTGTCGATGCCATAGAGGCCGATGCCCAGCCGGACCATATCCAGCTGCAGCTCAGGATGGCGGACGATGCCCGCGGAGTTGGCGAGATGCCGGAGAAAGGGATAGCCCAGCGCCTCCCGGATGCGGCCGGCCGTTTCGGTGTAGATCAGACCCTGGCGGGTTGTAAAGTCGTCCTGCTGCGCTTCTTCGCTTGCCGCGAAATGGCTGAACACGCTGACCACCTTGAACGCCGCCGCAGGCAGGGTCTTTAGCAGCAGGGGGATCTCCTCCGGCGGGAAGCCCAGACGGTTCATGCCTGTTTCCAGCTCTATGTGCACGGGGAAGGCGGGGATGCCTTCTTGCTTAAGCCAGCGGTCGAAGCGCTCCAGCAGCGAAGACGAATAGATCACGGGTTCAAGGTTGTATTGGACCAGGGAGTCGAAGGAGCTGTTCTCCGTGTTCATGATCATTATCGGCACCCGGATGCCGGCCTTGCGCAGCACGACCCCTTCATCGGCATAGGCTACGCCCAGGTAGTCGACGCCATGGACCTGCAGCAGGTTGGCGATCTCGAAGCTGCCGCTGCCATAGCCAAAGGCCTTGACCATCGCCATGACACGCGTGGCGGGATCGAGCAGGGTACGGTATTGCCGGAGGTTCTGGGCCATGGCGTTCAGGTTGACCTCCATCACGGTCTGGTGTATCTGTTCTGTGAGGAGCTTATCTATCTCCTCGAACTCGAATATCCGGGCGCCTTTGATCAGGATAGTCTCGTCGCGGAAGTGCAGGCGGCCGAGGTCCTGGCGGAAAGCTTCTACGGTGGGATAGAATACGCATTCTCCCGGAAACCATTGATCGAAGGTGGCGGCGTGCGCTCCTATTTGCGGTCCTATACCTATGAGGCGGTCCACCTTCTTCTGGCCCAGGGCGAGGGCGATCATGGTATAGAGCTCGGATTCATTGCGGCCGCTCTCCAGCAGGTCCGACAGGATCACGGTCCGCCGGGTATGCTGTTGCTGCTGCGACAGGAAGTCCAGCGCGATGGAGAGAGAGCTCAGGTCGGCGCTATAGCTGTCGTTGATGACGGAGCAGTGGTTGATGCCGCTCTTGAGCTCCAGCCGCATGGCGATCGGGGAAAGCCGTTGCAGGCCGGTGCCGATCTTTTCCGCCGGCAGTTTCAGCAATAGCAGGACGCATACGCAATGCAGGGCGTTCTCGATAGAGGCGTGGTCGGTAAACGGTACGGAGAAGGCCCAGTCCTGGTCTTCATAGGAGAAGTCGATGGTCGTCCAGCCGTCTTTTTTTTGGAGCGCGTCGATGCGGACCGTGCTGGTGTCGTCACCGCCCCAGGAAAAAAGCCTGGGGCCTGCATTCGCCGCCGGCCCGCTGGCAGGGTCAAGTTTCCGGGCCGTCATCCACTGCTGCACCGCCTTCACGGTATCCTCCTGGTCGCTGCAATAGACCAGGACCTCTGCCCCGGCGAAGAGCTTAAGCTTCTCCGCCGCCTTCTCCGCCAGGCTGCCGAAGCCTTCGCTATGGGCTTCACCGATATTGGTGAATACGCCGATGGAAGGCCGGATCATGGGCTCCAGCTTCGACATCTCGCCGCGGCGGGAGATGCCCGCCTCGAAGATACCCAGCTCATGTATGGCCTCGACCTGCCAGACGCTGAGCGCTACGCCCGTCTGCGAGTTATAGCTCTTGGGGCTGCGAACGATATGATACTGGCCGGCTAAAAGCTGGTTCAGCCATTCCTTTACGATGGTCTTGCCGTTGCTGCCGGTGATGCCGATGACGGGGAGAGCAAATTTGCTGCGGTGTGCTGCTGCGAGGTGTTGCAGAGCTGAGAGGGCATCGGGGACGACGAGGATAT
>JAMFRX010000766.1 GCA_026224995.1 Puia dinghuensis | reverse complement strand
TCCGTGGTAGGGTTATTGATGGTACTATTGCTCAATCAAATCGTACACTAGAATTATGTCTACTATCTTAGTCACCGGCGGAACGGGCCTCATCGGCAAGGCCCTCACCGGAATGCTCCTCGATAAAGGTCATCAGGTTATCATTCTTACCCGCGACGCCTCGGACCGGACGCACCTCCGCTGGGATCCGCAGTCGGGCTATATCGACCCCCAGGCCATCCGCGAGACGGACTATATCATCCACCTCGCCGGGGCCGGCGTAGCCGACAAACGCTGGAGCGAGAAGCGGAAAAAGGTCATCGAAGAAAGCAGGACTTCCGGCTGCGCCCTGCTCGTAAAAGCCTTGCGGGAGATACCCAATAACGTAAAAGCCGTCATAAGCTCCTCGGCCATCGGCTGGTATGGACCCGACCCGACGATCCCAAACCCCGCGCCCTTCGAAGAAACGGCGCCTGCCGACACCGATTTCCTCGGCGAGACCTGCCGCCTCTGGGAAGAGGCGATCAGGCCAATGGAGGCTTTGGGAAAAAGACTGGTGATCATCCGTACCGGCATCGTGCTCAGCAAAAAAGGCGGAGCGCTCAAAGAGTTCATGCGCCCCGTCCGGCTAGGCATGGCCGCTATCCTCGGCAGCGGCCGCCAGGCCATCAGCTGGATCCATATCGACGACCTCTGCCGGCTCTTTATATATGCGCTGGAACAGCATGAGCTAAGAGGCGTCTACAATGGCGTCGGCCCCCATCCCGTAGACAACCGCACCCTCACCCTCGCCCTGGCACGGCGGCTAAAGGGAAGATACTTCGTACCGGTATATGTTCCTGCTTTTCTGCTGAAAATGCTGCTGGGTGAGATGAGCGTGGAAGTGTTGAAGAGCACTACGGTAAGCGCCCAAAAAACCCGGGAGTCCGGGTTTCAGTTCCTTTATCCTTCCATAGAAGGCGCCCTGGATCACCTGATCAAAGGTCGCTCGTCGTAAAACGCCTGCTGGTGAACACACAATAGATGATCAGATATAGCGCGGCTATCCCCAGGTAGATGGGGAGGTGATGCTCCCAGCGCGTTACATCATCCGCCGACTGAAGGACCTTGCGCAAATAAGGCTGCGGGATCAGCCGGTCGGTGACCTCTTCCGGCAGGTAGTCCACGCCATTGAGCTTATATACGTTGCGCAGAACGCCTACCAGGATATTCTCCGCCAGCATATAGATCAGGAAAGCCCCTATGGCCAGGCCGGCCCGCTTGACCAGCATGGCCAGCAGGAAGGCGATCATGGAATAGGACAGCATCTGTACAAAGAAGAAGAAGACGAAACGGACATCCGGCCAGATGCTCTGGCCCGGGGCGACCTTATTACCGACACAGCCGAAAGCCAGCGCGGTCAAAAAGACCACGAAGGTGCTCAGCAGGGACAGCAACACCAATTCGACCAGCTTGACCCCGATGAATTGCTGCCTGCTCCAGCCGTCGATGACATTCTGGCGATGCGTCTTATAGGTAAATTCGTTGGTCGTGAGCGTGATGATGAGAATGGCGGGTAGGATGAACGTCAGGGTCGAATTGAAGCTGATGGTCTGCCAGGCATCCGGAAAGGCGAAGGGGCTGCCTACGATGGCCTTCCCCTTGCCTTTGGGAAAGCTGTTGTCCATGAGGTCGAAGAGCAGATAGTTGAGCCCGGGAATACACAGGATGCTCATGGCCAGGAGGATCCAGAAAGCGCGATAGTTCTTTACCTTCAACCATTCTATCCGTAATAGCTTTAGCATATAATTCGTTTGGGTTTATTAGATTAGCGCCGTCCGGGCTTCGCCTGCTGGTCGTCGGTGAGCTCCATGAACTTCGTTTCGAGGCTCTTCTTACGCAGCTGCAGGTGCGTCAGTACGATGCCTTTTTCAAAGCAATGCCGGTTCACCGCTGCCGGATCCACGGCTCCGTTTTCGGCATATAGCTGAATATGCTCTTCCTGGACCTTTAGCTGCCGCACGTTGGGCAGCGACGACAGTGCGCTTCGCAGCGCTTCCAGCGCCGTTGCCCCGGCTCCCAGCTCAATAAAGTCTTCATTCGTCAGCACTTCGTTGACGTCGCCTGCCATCAGCAGCTCTCCACGCCGCAGGATGGCCACATGGGTGCAGACCTTCTCCACCTCATCCAGCAGATGGCTGGCCAGGATAATGGTCTTGCCCTCTTTAGCCAGCCGTTTGATCATTTCCCTGGTCTCCGCTATGCCCACAGGGTCCAGGCCATTGGTAGGCTCGTCGAATACCAGGACGCTGGGATTGCCGAGCAGGCAGGAGGCGATGGCCAACCGCTGCTTCATCCCGAGGGAGTAGGTGCTGAACTTGGAATGCTTTCGTTCGCTGAGATTCACCATCTCCAGCACCCGGGGAATGTCACCCTCACCCTTTCCTTTGATCGCGGCGGCGATCCGCAGGTTCTGCTCCCCGGACAGGTAGTGATAAAAGTTAGGTGTCTCCAGGAGGGTGCCTATCTGCTGGCGATGCTTTTCGGAAGGCGGCTCGCCAAACCAGGAGTAGGTGCCGTCGCTGGCCTTCAGGACGTCCATCACGATGCCCAGCAAGGTCGTCTTGCCGCTGCCGTTAGGACCCAGCACACCGAATACCGACCCCTGCGGGACCTCGAAGGATACCTGGTGCAAAGCCCGAATTTTCCCGTAGAACTTGGTGACAGCTTGTATAGATAGAATTTTCATTGTCGAATGCCTAGCCCGCTACTTCGTGCTTCTGGTGAAAGAAGGACGAGAACTCCCCCAATATCGATTGCGCGCGCCCGTCGAAAGATAATCGCGATAGCCTTAGCCCGGCAATATCGCTATCCAGGACCTTTCGCGTGAAGGGATTCAGCGTACCTCCGGGTCCTCCCGCCGCCGCCGCCGGATCATATTGGTAGGCCGGGTCACACAGCGTCCCCCGCGGATACATGATGCCCGGCTGACCCTTGCCACGAATGTCGAGATCCTTGGGATGGTCCAGCCCCAGCGTATGCCCATATTCATGTGCAGCAGTAGTAGAATGATTCAGCAGGTTGCCCAATTTGAAATAGCCCGTGTTGCAGCCCAGCCCATCGACAGAAGAGATATCATGCTGGGAATACTCCTCGATCCGGAAAAAATTCAGCCGCGGGTCCGTGTTGTGCCAGACCGCCGCCGGCTGCAGATCCGGCTTATAGCAGCCTTCGATGTCGAACCGCACGGTGTAAAGCTCTCCTCTGATCCTGACCTTGGTCGCCGGTGCGTTCCAGGTCACGGCGATATCTTCGGCGATCTGGATAGCCAAAGCCTTATCCGCAGCGCCTCCATAAAAGTATAGCAGCGACCGGATGATCAATTCGTGTGCAGAGGTATGTAATTCCGCTTCGCCCATGGGTGGCAATGCACTAATATACTAATTCTCCATTAATTCCTTACCGGCTTTCCCGTTTTCAGCACGCTTTGTATCCTTTCCAGCGTTTTCTTTTCGCCGCAAAGACTCAGGAAGGCTTCCCGCTCCAGGTCCAGGATATATTGCTCGCTCACCAGGGTGGGTTCGCTGAGGTCGCCGCCGCACATGACGAAAGCCAGCTTTTTGGCGCATACGACATCGTGGTCGGTGGCATAATGTCCCCGCCACATGCTGTGGATGCCGGAATACAACATGCCCAATGCCGATCTGCCCAGCACCTTGACGTCCTGTCGCGGTACCGGTATCGTATAGCCGTCATCATAGATCTCGATGACCGAGCTCTTGGCTTCCGCGATCCGCCGGCCCTGGTTGATGCTCACGATATCCCGGCCTTTCCTCAGAATGCCCAGGTCGAAAGCCTCATAAGCCGACGTGGAGACCTTGGCCGTAGCGATCGTAAAGAACCGGTTCTTCAACGTGATCGTCTCCGGCTCCCCATCGTGCATCTCGTCGGCAGCCCTTAGCGTAAACTCCTTCGTTCCGCCGCCGCCGGGGATCACCCCGATGCCCAGCTCCACCAGCCCGATATATGCCTCCGCTGCCGGGATCACCCGGTCGGCATGAAGACTGAGCTCGCAGGCTCCGCCCAAGGTAAGCCCATGCGGGGCTACCACCACCGGCACGGCCGAATACCGTGCACGCATCATGGTATTCTGAAACTGCCGCACCGCCATATCCAGTTCGTCGTAGTCCTGCTCTATGGCCAGCATGAAGATCAGCCCCACATTCGCCCCTGCGCTAAAGTTGCCCCCGTCGCCGGCAATCACCAACCCCTTGTACTTCTCCTCCGCCAGGGCTATC
Organism: Puia dinghuensis; assembly: GCA_026224995.1. Lineage (GTDB taxonomy): Bacteria > Bacteroidota > Bacteroidia > Chitinophagales > Chitinophagaceae > Puia > Puia dinghuensis_A. Next base: position 5,169 of record JAMFRX010000766.1, on the reverse strand, counting down.
GATCGCTGGATGCCTTCCAGCACCTCCCCACCGATAGTTCCCATCTTGGTTGCCCACTCGAGACCCAGCACTTCGTCGCCCAAATGATACAGCCGGCAGGCACTGTTCTTCCATATCGTCTGCTCTTCAAAATTCTTCATCACCAGGAAGGCGCTGCCCCCGGGCGTAGGGATATATTTCTTGCCCGGGATATCGTAATACCACCGCTTGCCGCCTTCCGTCTTATAAAAGCTCTTGATGCCGGCGCCCAGCATCTCTTCCACCCAGGGCGCCACCGTATTGCCTGCCTCCTTCATCTTCTTGACGGTCGCTTCCACCCCCAGCACATCCCAGCTCTCGAACGCGCCGATCTCCCAGCCAAAGCCGGCCATCATGGCGTCGTCTACCCGGTATAGCTCGTCGGAGATCTCCGGGATGCGATGGGAGATGTAGGAAAAAAGCCCATAATGGAATTTCCGTAAAAACTCCCCGGCCTTATCGGTTCCCTGTACCAGCATCTTCAGCCGCGGCCGAAGGTCGTCGATCGCCTTTGCCGCCTCTACCGTCGCAAACTTCGGCCGCTGCCGCGGACCATATTCCAGCGTCTTGAGGTTCAGCGTAAGGATCTCCCGCTCACCGCCGGCCCCCTTCGTCTTCTTGAAGAAGCCCTGCCCCGTTTTATCCCCAAGCCAATTGTTGGCTACTACCTTATCCAGCCATGAAGGAATGCTAAATACAGCCCGCTGTTCGTCAGCGGGACAATTCTCCGCCACGCCCTTGGCCACCTTTACCAACGTGTCGATACCCACCACATCCGCCGTGCGGAAAGTGGCCGACTTGGGCCTGCCGATCAGCGGGCCGGTGAGCGCATCCACCTCGTCCACGGTCAACCCTAACGTATCGGCCAGCCCGAATATCGCCATGATACCAAATACGCCGACCCTGTTGGCGATAAAGGCAGGCGTATCCTTACAAAGGACTGTCGTCTTCCCGAGGTACAGATCCCCATAATGGAGCAGGAAGCTGACCACTTCCTTATCCGCATAAGGCGTCGGGATGATCTCCAGCAACCGCAGGTAACGGGGCGGGTTGAAGAAATGTGTCCCGCAAAAATGTTTTTTGAAATCTTCGCTCCGGCCCTCAGCCATCAGGTGGATGGGAATGCCGGAAGTATTCGAGGTAATAAGCGTACCGGGCTTCCGGTACTTCTCCACTTCCGTGAACACCTGCTGCTTGACATCCAGCCTTTCTACCACCACCTCTATGATCCAGTCGCAGCCGGCAATATCCTTCATATTATCGGTAAAATTCCCGGTCTTGATCCGCTCTGCTACTTCCTTTGTATACACCGGCGAAGGGTTCGACTTGACGGCAGCCGCCAGCGCCTCGTTCACTATGCGGTTGCGCACCGCCGGATGCTCGAGCGTCAGCTTCTTCGCCTTCTCCGCTTCCGTAAGCGCTGCGGGGGCTATATCCAGCAGCAGGGTCTGCAAGCCGACACCCGCGAAATGACAGGCGATCCTCGATCCCATCACGCCGCTTCCCAAAACGGCCACTTTTTTAATGATACGGTTCATATGGATAAATTAGTTAGTTAAACAACTATTTGTATCGAAGGTAGTAAAAAAATACCAATTTCAGGCCGGGGTCTCCCGGCCTGAAATTGGTGTAGTAAATAGTTATTAGAGGATTTTGCTCAGCTTGTCGATCTCGTAGTTATCGGCTTTGTGTACCAGCTCGTTCTTCTGCTGCAGCTGCGATTTCATCAATTCCCGCGGGTAGCTATCACCGGTAATGTAGCTCACAGTGAGGTACACCCCTTTTTCGATGATGAGCTTGTTCCCGCAGATATCCGTCATGACCATCTTGTCCTGCGCTTCCAGCGGTGCGGGGCATTCGTACTTGCTCCGGATGGAATTGAACAGGATGTCGTTGGTCTTCTCCGTAAAGGTGAGGAAGCTCAGCTGGGAATAATAAAAGAAGCTATCGATAAAATGGAACTGGATAAGCACCTTCTGGCGAAGGAGCTTGGTGCGATAGAACAGTATCTTATGGTCCTTAAAATCGTTGATATCTTTAACCTGGAAGGAGGGCATGCCGATCTTCCAGATCACCCGGCGGGGGGAAGCTCCGAACTGAATATCCTGCGGTGCGATCAGCGTCTTGATCAGATAGGGATCATAAAGCTCCTGAGTCAGCTGCTGATGGGCAAAATCCAGATAATATTGGTTGATGAAACTCCTGTAGAAACTCTCTCTTTCCTGATAAAAAGAGCTGTACCGGTTGTACGGCAGGATTCTGTATTGAAGGGTCTGTTTCATAGCACAGTTGGGTTGCGTTTGATATTGGTATTAGGTGTTTTTCAAATCCTTGGAAATCACGCGAATGTAAATCAATCGAAAAAAGTCAAATGACTGTTTTTTTTGCTTTACATCCTAACTAAGGCTTTTCACAACGGCGAATTTGCCAGGCAAGACAACGTCTAATAAATCTAATCTTTGCTCGTAGCAGAAACTGTATGGAAGTTAGTGCTAATTTAACGTCGGGCTTTACCCATAAGTATCTGTTTGTAATGATTTAAGAGATAGCACTTAGATGAATATCCTTCAAAAAACTACAACAAATTACTTTTCAATAATGCATTGGACGAGTTGAACATTCAGCGACCGGCCTGCACATCTTCCTCTGATCGCAACAGCATCACCCGGTTTCAGACTCTCGCGGTCGGGATCATAAAGGCTATCGAGAGTGCAGTCGATTGCGGCCCTTCCCGGAGCCTGGCCGGCCAGCGTGGCTACCCACATGCCTGGCCGGACCTTGTGGATGCGTGACACGATGCCACTGACCGAAATGGTTTTGTATAGATAGAGACTATCGGCATGGCCTTCCTCGTAGTCAAAGGAATTGGCCAGCGCAGCGGCGCTGATGGAGAGATCCGGGGGTTGGAGGGTATCTGCTTTGGAAGTCTTACTATAGAAAAGACCGTAAATGGATAAGCCTGCAATCAATGGGAGGAGCAGGAGAATGCCATATTTCGTGCGATGGTTCATGAGGGACATGAAACCCATGTACGAAAAAGTGGCTTTCAGGGATTCCTTAGCTCACCCCGGAGCCCGGAGCAATCTTATCCTCGGGGTTCACGAAATGCAGCTTTCCGGCGGCATCTTCCGCCATCAGGATCATCCCATTGCTCTCGATGCCCCGCATTTTCCGCGGCGCCAGATTGGCTACTACCACTACCTGCCGGCCAATGAGGGTCGAAGGCTCGAAATGCTGGGCGATCCCCGAGACGATCGTCCGCTGCTCGTGGCCCAGGTCGACGCCCAGCTTCAGCAGCTTATCGGCTTTTTCCACCTTTTCGGCGCTCAGGATAGTGCCTACACGCAGATCCAGCTTGGCAAAGTCATCATATACGATGGTAGGTTTCGGTCCGGCAGGCTCCTTGGCCGGTGCCGGTGCTGCTGACGATCCACTGGCCGGGGATGTGCTGGCCGGTGACGCGTCCGCGGAAGGCGCGTCGGCCCCTTCGGCCGTGATCTTCGCCATCGACGCAGCCTGCAGCTTCTCTATCTGTGTCTTCACCTCTTCATCGTCGATCTTGCGGAACAGCAGCTCCGGCGCCCGCAGGCTATAGCCTACGCTCAGCAGGTTGAGCTTACCGGCATTCTCCCAATCCAGCATTTTCTCCACCACCTTCATCATTTGCAGCAACTTCCTTGCGGTAAAAGGCAAAAAAGGATTGATCAGGATAGCCAGGTTGGCGGTCAGCTGCAGGCAGAGATGCAGACAGTTGTCGATCAGCTGCTGGTTGCCGGGCGTCTCCGCCAGGGTGCGGGCCACGATCCAGGGCTCTTTCTTCTGCATGTATTTATTCGCAAGGTCGGAGAGCATCATCACCTCGAACTGGGCATCCCTGAACCGGTAGGCTTCCAGCAGCGCTTCGACCCTTTGTTTGGTCGCGACGATAGCGGCCATGATGTCCTTATCTATCTCGTCCAGCCGGGCCGTATGCAGCGGTGGAACCTTCCCCCCGCATAGCTTATGCATTAGCACGAAGGTGCGGTTCACGAAATTGCCGAATTTGGCTACCAGCTCGCTATTGTTGGCATCCTGAAAACCCTTCCAGGTGAATTCACTGTCCTTGGTTTCGGGCGCAATGGTGGTCAGGTAGTACCGCAGGCTGTCCGCCAGCTGCGTGCCTCCGTTCTCCTTCCGGATAAAGTCATCGATATAATCTTGCATCTCCAGCTTCCAGTTCCTGCTGGTGCTCATCTTATCCCCTTCGAGGTTCATGAACTCGTTGGCCGGCACATTGTCCGGCAGTATATTCCCATGCAGCTTCAGCATGATCGGAAAGATGATGCAATGGAAGACGATATTGTCCTTGCCGATAAAGTGCACCAGCTTGGTGTCTTTATCATACCAGTAAGGTTTCCAGTCCTTGCCCGTATTGATACCCCATTGCCGTGTAGCGCTTATGTACCCGATGGGCGCATCGAACCACACATACAGCACCTTTCCTTTCGCTTCCGGCAAGGGAACGGCAATGCCCCAGTCCAGATCCCGCGTGACGGCCCTGGGCTGCAGCCCGCCGTCAATCCAGCTCTTGCACTGTCCGACTACGCTGGTGCGCCAGTCATCCTTATGCTCCTGCAGGATCCACTCCCGGAGGAAAGCCTCATGCCTGTCCAGCGGCAGATACCAGTGGCGGGTGCTCTTCTTCACCGGCTTCTTACCGCTTAACGTGCTATGCGGGTCGATAAGCAGCTCGGGGCTTAATGATGTCCCGCAGTTCTCGCACTGGTCGCCATAGGCCCGGGTATTCCCACACACGGGGCAGGTGCCCACGATATACCGGTCCGCCAAAAAGGTCTTGGCTTCCTCATCGTAATACTGCTCGGTCTCCTGTACGATCAATTCGCCGCGGCTGTGCAGGTCGGTAAAGAACTCCTGCGCCGTCTCATGATGTATAGGTTCGCTGGTACGGTGATAGATGTCGAAGGAGATACCGAGATCGGCGAAGTTCTCCTTTATCAGGGGATGATACTTGTCGATGATAGCCCTCGGTGTAGTCCCTTCTTTCATGGCCTGGATGGGAATGGCCGTTCCATGTTCGTCGCTGCCGCAGATAAAGGCCACATCACGCTTCTGAGCCCGCAGGTATCTGACATAGATGTCGGCAGGCAAATA
>JAMFRX010000765.1 GCA_026224995.1 Puia dinghuensis | reverse complement strand
TTGAACCTTGATGACCCGGATCACCCGTCGCCTTGCATCCATCGATGCCTTCAGAGCTCTTACCATGCTGTTCATGATCTTTGTGAACGACCTTGTCCTGGACAGCAATATCCCGGCATGGCTGGAGCATGCCAAGGAGGGGGAGGACCGCCTTGGATTTGCCGATACTATTTTTCCTGCCTTCCTGTTTATCGTGGGTCTTTCCATCCCGCTGGCTATCCGGCAGGGGCTGGAGCGTGGCGTTTCGAGGGCGGCAACGGTATGGAATATCCTACGCCGGACGCTGGCGCTGCTCGTCATGGGTTTTTTCCTCGTCAACTATGAGGAGTATACCCAGGAGCCGGCGTTGATATCGCAATTTGGGTTCCTGCTCATCATTACGATAGCATTCTTTTTTATCTGGCTGGTGTATCCGCAGGGCTGGCCTGTCTGGCGGAAATGGCTGTTCCGGGGGATCGGCATTGCGGCGCTGGTATGGATGGCCTGTATCTTCAAGGGGGGGACGGCAGAACATCCGGTGGGGATGAAGGCGCATTGGTGGGGGATCCTTGGGCTCATCGGCTGGGCCTATCTGACGGGTGCGCTCTTGTATTTCTTTATCGGGAACAGGCTGGCGCTGCTGGGGCTGTTCTTTCTCTATTTTTTGGGCTTTGCTATTGCCGAGAGCTCGGATTGGAGCGCGGCCAAACCTATCCTGCATTATCTTTCGCTTGGCGGCAGCGGCGGGTTGTCCGCCTTTACGCTGGCGGGGGTGATGACGACGGTGTTCTATAAACGCATGTCGGGTAAGGGCAAGGCGGAAAAGGGGCTGCTGACCCTGGCCGTATGGGTACCTGTGCTTATCGTTGCGGGTTTTATCCTGCGGCCGTTCGGCGGTATTGCCAAGTTAGGGGACACCCCCTCCTGGATACTTATCTGCACCGGCATCAGTGTCGCTTGCGTGGTGATCCTGGGCTATGTCGTAGATCTCAAGAACAAGCAGGACTGGTATCGCCTGATCCTGCCTGCCGGCACGGTCACTCTGACCTGCTACCTGCTGCCGGATATTCATTTTGCTATTCTAAAGCTGTTGGGCGAGTCCTGGCGGCTTCCGTCTGTGTTTCGTACGGGTGTGGCCGGTGTCGCGAAGTCGCTGGTATTTGCCTTCCTGATCGTGCTGCTCACGGGCGTGCTGGAGAAGAGGAAGATCAAGCTATCTGTTTAGGGCTTAACGGTGAAATCCGCGGTCAGCTTTTCATCCCGGGAATGGCTGCCGAGGATGAGGGTATACTTACCGGGGTAGACCTTCCATTTACCCGTCGCCAAATCCCATTTTTGCAATTCGCTAACGGAGATCGACAGCTTCAGGTCCTTGCTATGGCCGTGCGGGATCGCGAGGCGGCGGAAGGCTTTGAGCTCTTTTATGGGCATTCGTTCCAGGTTCGGGTATTGTATATAGGCCTGTACTACTTCGGAGGCATCGATTGAACCATCGTTGGCGATATCTGCCGTGAAGGTGATGGTGTCTTTGGCGCTATATTGTTTTTGTGTGGACTGTTTCCAGCTGTAATGAAAGGAAGCGTAGCTCAGTCCATAGCCAAAGGGGTATTGCACCGGGCCGTCGTAATAGCGGTAGGTCCTGCCTTTCAGGCTATAGTCCTTATAGGCGGGCAGGTCCTCGGTTTTCCGATAGAAGGTAACGGGCAGGTGGCCGGAGGGGGAAATTTTTCCAAAGAGGATATCGGCGAGGGCGTTGCCGCCTTGTTCGCCGGGATACCAGGCCAGGAGGATCGCGTCGGCGTAGGCTGTTATCGGGGTGAGGTCTACGGCGCTGCCGGCTGTGACGACGACGATGAGCGGCTTGTTGCCGATGGCTTTGCGCAATGCTTTGAGATAGGCGATGTGTGCCGCCGGCAGGCTCAGGTCGGTGCGGTCGCCGCCATGCGGCGCGAGAAAGGCGTCGCCTTCTTCGCCTTCCATCACGGGTGTGAGGCCGATCACGGCAATGGTGGCCTGGCAATTGGAGGCTGCCCAGGTGCCACCGAAATGGATTGAGTCCTTATAGTCGCAGCCCTGATCGTATTCCACGTGGATGGCCGGCCCTGCCGCGGCGGTTATCCCTTCCAGGAAGGTCACCATGTGTGCCGACACGCCATGGTAATTGCCGGCCAGCGCGTCGAAGGAGAAGGCGTTGGGTCCGACGACCATGAGGGAGCCGAGGGTGTCCTGGCGGAGGGGGAGCGTGTTCTTGTCGTTCTTCAGCAGGACGATGCTCTCTGCGGCCAGCTGCCTGGCGAGGGCTATATGGAAGGCGTTGTGGACGCTGTCTGCGCCGAAGCTGCTGAAGGGGATATCGGCCTTGTTGTCGAAGAAGCCCAATTTCAATTGTGTCCGGATCAGCGGGGCCAGCGCCGAATCCACGTCGCGCTGTGTGAGCAGGCCGGTTTCCACGGCCTTCAGCGCATCCTGCTGTAAGACAGTTGAGCAATCGAGGTCGACGCCGGCTTTTATGGCGGCTGCGGCCGTTTCCACTGGTCCGGCCAGGGCCTTATGCCGTTCGAAGATATCGTCGAGGGCGCCGCAGTCCGTGACTACGTGTCCTTTAAACTTCCATTCGTCGTGCAGGATATGGTGCAGGAGGGTAGGGCCTGAGCAGCAGGGTTCGCCGTTCACCCGGTTATAGGCGCACATAACGGATTCGACTCCGGAGTCTACAAGTCGTTTGAAGGCGTAGAGGTAGGTTTCGCGCAGGTCTTTTTCGTCGATGATGACGTTGAAGGTATGGCGATCTGCTTCGGGGCCGCTGTGTACGGCGAAATGTTTGGCGCAGGCGGAGGCTTTGAGGTAGTGCGGGTCGTCGCCCTGCAGTCCTCTGATGTAGGCTGTGCCCATGGTTGCGGTGAGGTAGGGGTCTTCGCCGTAGGTCTCCTGTCCGCGGCCCCAGCGGGGATCGCGGAAGATATTTATGTTAGGCGACCAGAAGGTGAGGCCCATATATTGTTCACTTCTGCCTGCTGCCGTGGACAGGTTGTATTTAGCGCGGGCCTCTGTGGAGATGGTCCCGGCGGCTTCGTGCAGGAGGGTGTTGTCGAAGGTGGCGGCCATGCCTATGGCCTGTGGGAATACCGTGGCTTCGCCTGCGCGGGCTACGCCGTGCAGTCCTTCGTTCCACCAGTTGTAGGCCGGGATAGAGAGGCGGTCCACGGCCTTGCTGCGATAGCCCAGCAGGCTTATCTTTTCTTCCAGGGTGAGGCGGGTAAGCAGGTCATTGACCCTGGTGGCGACCGGCAGGGTCGACTGCCGGAAGGGCAGCGGCTGGGCGTTCACGGTCACGAGCAGCAGCAGGGAGGCGGCTACTGCGGCTGTCCTTTTCCGATGGAAGAGCTTTGGCAGTACGTTCCACCACCGGAGCACGGGCAGCTTGAACAGGCTCAGGGCCAGGAGGGCGCCGGCGGCGGGGCCGAGCCAGAATATCCAATTGGCCGTCCAGATATTGGCGGCGACGGCGGGTCCCAGGCTTCGCGCGGGGTTGGTGCTGGCGCCGGAGAATGGTCCTTCGAGCCAGACCATGACACAATACAGGGGGGGGATGAGATAGGGGGTATAGTGTCGCAGGCTGCGGTGGCCGCTGAAGAAAAAGATGCCGGCTACCAGCAGGAAGGTCGTGATGATCTCGCCTATCAGGGCCGCTCCTATGCCGGCGGGTCCGGGCACTGTTGCGCCATAGAGCACGCTGGAGCCCTGCAGTCCCCAGAGCAGCAAGGGGAAGGCCCCGGCGATGGCGCCGGTGAGCTGGGCCAGGATAAAGCCCAGTGCATGACGCAGGGACATTCGTCTGCGGATATAGAAGGCCATGGTGACGATGGGGTTGATATGCGCGCCGCTGATGCGGCCGACGGGCGACAGGGTGATCAGGCAGCCTGTGGTGCCGAACAGGAAGCCGGTGAGCGCCCGGCGGGCGTCCGGCGAGGGCAGCCATTTTACGACGGGTGACCCTTCGCCGTTGTTGAAGATGACAATAGACAGGCCGACGAGAACAAGGAGGGCCGTACCGATGAATTCAGACAGATAGATGAACAGGATCTTACGCTGCATAGCTCGGGAAGATAGCCCATTTTGTTCAGTATTTCACAAACGTCAATGTGCTTTGCAGCGAGCCTGCCTGTACCCGGGCGAAATAGAGTCCTGCTGCTATTTTGGGAAGGGCTATCGTGAGCTGGTTAGGTCCGGCCTGGAGCGGTATTGTCTGCTGTAGCAGCAGGCGTCCTGCTCTGTCTATGATGCCGATGTTGGCGACAGCGGGTTGTGGCAGGTCTATCTGCAGTTGAAGCAGGCTGCCCCGCACCGGGTTGGGGCGGATCTGCACGATGGCCTGTGCGGCCGCTATCCGGACGGAACGGATGGCGGAGTACTGGTCGTTCCCGTTCCGGTCGACCAGCTGTAGCCGATAATAATATATGCCCGGAGGCGGTGATTCTTCGAATGTATAGGATGGGGCAGTCGTTGCTTTTACGGTTCCGACGCCCGTGAAGTTCGTTCCATCTGCGGAGCGTTGCACTTCGAAGTGGTCGGGATCCGCATCGCCGCTAACGGTCCACTGGAGCAGGGTGTTATTTTGTATTGCCGAAGCCGTAAAGCTTTCCCAGTCGATGGCCAGGGGGAGAAAAGACTCGGGCAAGGTGATCAGTGTAAAGACGATGTTGTTGGCAAGCGTGACGGAGCTAAAATTGACGAGCTGGCCGGAGATCGAGGTGGCGGGGATGAAGGTCTGGGTACCTGTGTTGAAATTTCCGTCCCCGTCGTTGTCGAACACGAGATAATAATTGGTGGCGGTGGCGCCGCCTTTAAGCGTGAGGCCTGTTTTGTCGAAGCTAAGGCTTACGGCGCCGACGGCGCCGGTGTTCTGCACCCGCCAGGTGCGGATCGTCCGCCAGGAGGGGATGGCCACGGCGGGGCCTATGGCGGCCGTGATAGCCTCTTCCTGCAGGGATGCAGAGTCAGTGCCGATCATCAGAAAATGCTGGTCGGCGAGGGCGGTGGCAGTCTTTAGCACGAGGTTGCCCATGGCGCTTTGGCCGGCGCCGCTGCCGCTGCCCGAGCTCATGCTGTTGGAAGACGTCTGGGTGAGGCCTGATGCCACGTCGGTACCGATGCCGAAGATATTGTGCTGGTAGCCCGGGGTTCCGGTCCAGAAGGTGCTGCCGCCGGAGGCGGTATAGTTCACCGTTGTAGTGGCGTTGCCAAGAGTGAGGCCGTATTTGAGGGCCAGGTAGGACTCCACCTTGTTCCTGCCTGTGGCATTGTTGGCGCTATAGATGATGATCTCGGCGATGTCGCCGATCATCTTGGCATCGTTGGTCGACCGGTCGCCGATCTGCGGGATGCCGGTCATGGTGGTGGCTCTGGCGGCGAATCCGCCGAAGAGGCTATCGACCCGTGCATCGAGGCCATTTCTGTTGAAGACATTCCCGACGCCGCTGGCGGTGAAGACGTTGACCTGCGTAGAAGGCGGAGAGTTAATGTATTCGAAGCCTATGGAGTCGATGCCCATCCCGGAGAACAGGAAGTTGCCGGGGTTGGACTCCACGCCTGAGCGGAAATAGTAGCGCGAGGCGTCGTTGGTTGCCGTTCCGCTGGTGGTGGGTGAAATGACGGTGCCGCGCTCGATGTTGGTAGCGCCGGTCCAGCTGGCTACGGCTGTACATTCCGACCAGGTGATGGACCTGTTGCCGATGAGCTTGCTGGTACCGGGGAAGCGGACGATGGGGTGGAAGTTGATTACATTGGCCACAGTGGTCATCGTGCCCGACAGGGTAAAGGTATTGTTAGCCGTTTGTTCGGGCCATTTGGTGAGTGTTCCACCGGCGGCGGGCAATGCGGCATCTGCTTTCACCCAAAGGGAGAGGTTGGCGCTAATGCCGCCGGGGCTTTGTGCGGCGGCTGCGAAGGGAAGAAAAAACGAGAGCCATAGGATACAGCCAGGTTTTCCGGGTTTCATGGGTTAAGGGTATTGGACGCATAAATGTAGGCGAGGTTTTGGTGCCTTGCAAGGTTTTACCGGGTAATTGGCATGATAGCTAAGAGTTAATGCTAGTTCACAGGCCATTTGTTGTTGGTGGGATCGGCGTCCACATAGATGCCATTATCCAGCTGGAGAGACTGTACTTTCTTTCCGGCGGGTATTGTCAGTGTCGTAAGCGATGGGTTGGCCATCCAGACGGCGGGTGTCTGGTGGAGCCGATCGTGGCTGCCGTCGGCATAATTGACCACCAGGGTGAAGGGGATGACGAAGCCGCCGATATTGCGGACCTGGACGAAGGTGCCTTTGGAGCCGGCGTCCTCTACTTTGCCGATGGCGATGTCGAGATAATTGTTGGTGAAGAACCAGTTGTTCCAAAACCAGTTGAGGTCTTTGCCGGCGGCATCGTTGAAGGAGTAGAAGAAATCCCAGGGAATGGGGTGCTTACCATGCCATCTGTCCATATAGGTGTGGAGGCATTTGGCGAAGAGGTCATCGCCGAGCAGGTCTTTCATCGCGAGGTAGGCCAGGGACGGCTTACCATAGGCGTTATTGCCATAGGCTATGCCTTTGAGCGCGTCGGCCGGAGTGATGATGGGCAGGTCTTCTTCGCTGGAGGGGTCGTAGGTGTAATAGTTGACGCGGAACTCTTTGTAGGTTTCTTCCGCTTTCTCCTTGCCCACGTCGGCCCGGCCGATGAGCAGCTCGAAGGTAGTGGCCCAGCCTTCATCCATGAAGGCGTAGCGGGATTCGTTGATCCCCATGTAGAAGGGCATCCAGGTATGGGCTATCTCATGTTCCACCACCAGGCGGGAGAACACGGTATCCTGGGTGGTATTGTCGTTGACCATCATGGGATATTCCATGTCGGCAAAGCCCTGGAAGATCGTCGTCTTTGGGAAGGGGTAGGGTACTCCTGGCCAGTTATGTGAGAGCCAGTCGAGCGCATGGCGGCCGAACGCCACCATCCGATGGTAGTCTTTGGCTGTATCGTTATAGGCTGCCTGTACGCTGGCGCGCCGGCCTGTGGCGTCGTCGACTATGACGCTGGAGGCGTCCCAGGCATAATGATCGCTGATGCCGAGGGCCATGTCGCTGATGTCGTTAGCCGTCCAGGTCCAGGTGTTGACGGTATTGGCAGCCGTCACTTTTCCCTGGGCGGTCTCGGCCGGGGTGGCGATGGAGGTGATCGCATCGCTTTTCATCGAGGCGGCCAGCTTGCGGGCATAGGCGGGGGTGAGGACGGTTTCGGCGTTCTCGAGGGTGCCTGTCGACCAGACGATGAAATTCTTAGGAACTTTTACATGGAGGGTATAGTCGTTGAAGTCGTTATAGAACTCCTGCAGGTCGGTGAAGTCCATGTGGTCCCAGCCGTTGTAGTCGTC
>JAMFRX010000764.1 GCA_026224995.1 Puia dinghuensis | reverse complement strand
GCCGGAGGCGGTGGTTGTGGGCTATCCTCATGTCGGGGGGGCTATATCGATCCGGCAGGTAACTGCAGACAGTGCCCTGCAGTGGGCCAAAGACACGCTTAGCGTGCTGGGGGTTTTCAAAAAGGAGATGACCATCTATCCCAATCCGGTGCGGAAGGGCGGCGCGGTGAGCCTTAGCTGGCAGGGGACGGAGCCGGGCATATACCGGGTAGCGATCTTCAATGCCGGGGGCGCGATGGTGGAGGAGCGGGCGATGGAGGTAAGCTCCAGGGAGCAGGTGGATCTGCTGGAAATACCGGCCTCGCTGCCCGGGGGTGTATACTTCCTGCGGGCGGCGGGTGCCGGCGATAGGCGATCTATTACGCGTAAGGTGGTTGTGCTATAACAGGATCAATTGCCTTGTTCGACCTTGACGATATAATCCGGCATCAGACCATGCGCTTCCTTGTGCGTTTTTATGACGTCGGAGGAATCTTTGGCCTGTGAGAGGCACATGACGACGCCTTCTTTTTCGTCTACCAAGTAGTTGACGAAGTTTACCCCATATTTTTTCTCCACGGCGAGGTCCTTCTTGTGGGCTGCGGCTACGGCTTCTGCGGTGACCTTTCCGGGGCCGATCTTATGGACATCGAGGGAAAAATTATTACCGGCGCTGACGGCTTCGGGTCCGTCGGTGACGAGGTAGGTGGCGCCGGGCAGGAGGCCGTGGGCTTCGGCATGGGTATTACGGATGGCCATGGTATCCGGTGCGGAAGAGAGGCAGTAGACCTTACCGCCGGCTTCGTCTACCCAGAATTGGATGAAGTGGACGCCATATTTTTCCTGTACGGCGAGATCTTTTTTGTGGGCCTCGGCCACGGCGGCATAGGTGACCTTACCCGGTTCGAGGTAATGGATGTCGATGTACAGGTGGTGGGTCGTGTCCTGAGCGAGAAGAGGGGAAGCCAGGAGGGAGAACGCCAAGAGGGAAAGAAACCATTTCATAAGCTCAATTTTTAGGAGTAATTAATTAAAGAACGATCAACAATTATCGGCAGCCAGCGCCCTGGCTTTGGTATGGGTCAGCTGTTCAGGATACCTGTCAATATCCTCAACGCAGGCCAGGGGCCGGTGCCGTTGTTAAATTCGATTTTATTAGGTGGGGAGGTAGTGTATGGGAAATTAGCTAAATAAAAGCTTATGGAGCAGGTGATCTAAGGAGTGGAGGGCGGGGGGCAACCAACGGCGTCTTTGAGCCGGGGAACGGGAAACAGGGCATTATGGGAATGCCGTCACTATAAAGGCGAGTGGAGCGTGAAAAAAGCGCCCTGAAATTGTTGCGGTCAAATTGTAACTTTAAGAAAGGACATATGCCGCGTTTGCGCCTGACCATACTGCTTGTACTGCTGCTGCTCCATGGCGGGCTGCGGGCGCAATCGTATGAGGAGAGCGATTTTACCAAATACACGCGGCTGCAGGGATTGTCGAATAACTCCATCTCCGGCATCGTACAGGACAGCATGGATTATATCTGGATCTCCACGCGCAAGGGGCTGAACCGGTTTGACGGGCGGTTCTTCAACAGCTATTTTCTGGGATCTGCCGATGTGCCGCTGCGCACGAATGTGATCAACGAGCTCAGGATGCAGGGCAGGGAGATGATCGGGACTACAGGGGAAGGCGCTTTTGTGTACGACCCCGGAAATCACCTGTACAAGACAATGGTGATACCCAGCGACAGCTCTATTTATTATTGGACGAACAACGTAAAAGAGGCGATACGCGACAGGAAAGGCGACTATGTCCTGTCCACCAAGACAGGGCTATATGTTTTCGATCCGCAGGGGAAGCTCATCCGGCGGTATGATCGTTACCTGGCTGCCGATGCGGGCCGGGTGGAGCTGTTGTTTGGCGGTGGGCTGACGGAGCTGGCCGACGGCCGCATCCTGCAGGAGAACGACGTTATGTTCTCCGCTTACGATCCTGATGGCAATCGGGTCGATACCTTTTATGGCGATAAGCATCCGGCATTCAAGCGAGCGGTGACCGATGGCGGCGGCAGGTTACGGGATTGTTTTTTGGGGGGGAAGGATCAGCTTTTCGTGGTGGACAAGGAGAAGAATGCATTGGACCTGGTGGATCTTTGTACGGATGGCGTGAAGGTCTTGCCGTTGCCCTTTGATGCCGGGGCGGAGCTGGACGAAGACAACAGCCAGCTTTTTATGTTGAACGACAGCCTAATCGCCCTAACCGGCAAGACCAGCGGGTTCTATCTTTTCGAGCTGCATGTCGCGTCGGCCCGTTTATTGCCGGTGGGGAAGAAGCACTTTGACGGGAAGCGCTGTACAACGCTCTTTAAGGACCGGGAGGGCCGGCTATGGGTTGGGACTAACGACGGGTTATACAAGGAGAATTTGTCCAACCCTTTTTTCAAGGCCTACGATCTCGCCAGGCAGGACGCGGGGCTGAAGCAATATATTATCCGGGCGATCTACACCAATCATGACAAGGTCTTCATCGGCCTGAGGAGCCTGGGTGGGATCCTGGTGCTGGACAAGGCTACGCAGAAGCTGGAACGGCATTTTTATCTGCGTGACAAGGACTCCATGTGTAACAACATCAGCCAGTTCGTGCCCTACAATGCCGATACGGTTTGGGTAGGTACCCGGGCGGGCTTGTTCTGGCTTGACCAGCGTTCTTATCATACCGGCCGTATCCCTGTGCCGCCCGGCATGGAGTGGATGTATCATAACAACGTGCTGTACTCCCTGGAAGACCATCAT
Source organism: Puia dinghuensis (assembly GCA_026224995.1). Taxonomy (GTDB): domain Bacteria; phylum Bacteroidota; class Bacteroidia; order Chitinophagales; family Chitinophagaceae; genus Puia; species Puia dinghuensis_A. Next base: position 2,548 of record JAMFRX010000764.1, on the reverse strand, counting down.
AAGAACATCTGGATCTCATTTGGCCGGCTGAACAGCGCGGTGCGTTATGACCGGGCCACGCGACAGTTCATGGAAGTCTCGGCACAGACGGATACGCTGCTGAGGATCACCTATTGCTTCAGCATCGCGGAGGATAAGGAAGGGCATATCTGGCTGGGTGGTGATGGGTTATGCCGGTGGGACCCGGTGAAGCGGGCCATAGATACACTGATCCCCTATCCCGAGGGAACGCGGCGGCTGCGCAACTATATGGGCATCATGGATAGGGATGCGGACGACAACTTATGGCTGTATGCCGGTAGCGGCATCCTGCAATACAATTGCAAGTACAACCGCTTTTACCTTCGCAAGGCGGAGAACAACCTCACCGATGCGGACATCCAGACACATTCACCCATCATCGATGGGCATATCTGGCTGGGCAGCGACAATGGGATCGCCGCCTTCAATATCCGGGACTACAGCAGCCGGCTGTTCACCTATGCCGACGGGTTGCCGACGGTGGCTGTTACCTCGCTGCGGAGGGGGTCCTGGTATGATGCGGAAGAGAACACGATCTATCTGGGCTCACGGCATCACCTGATCACCTTTACGCCGGATACTTCCCATTTCATGCAAAAGGCGCCGGTGTTATTTATCGATGAGATCACTACGGCGAGCGGGGTCGTGATGGGGGATACGAGCCGGATAGACCTGTCTTATTCCAACAACTCCGCGCAGGTTAGCTTTAATGCCGTGAACTTTCAGAACCCGGAAGACAACCGGTTTGCTTATCTAGTGACGCCATCGCCTGATTCGGCCTGGCATTTACTGGCGAATCAGCAGAGCGTCAACTTCAATAACCTGGCGCCGGGAAAATACCATGTCCGGGTGAAACTTTTGTCGGCTAATAACCGCTGGCCAGAACAGGAGAAGGATCTGCTGCTGGTGGTCCACCCACCGTTTTGGCAGACGGGCTGGTTTATCGTGCTGGCAGCGGTAGCGGTGCTGCTGGTGATCGGCGTTATCTACCGCAACAGGGTCGGGCGGATGCGGGAGAAGCTGAGCCTGGACAAACAGGTGGCGGAATACGAGATGAAGGCGCTGCATGCGCAGATGAACCCGCACTTTATCTTCAATGCGCTCAACAGCATCAGGGAGATGATCCTGAATGACGATAACCGCAATGCATCGCGGTATCTGAGCCGTTTTGCGCGGCTGATCCGGCTTAACCTGGAGCATTCCCGACAGACCTTTATTACGCTGCAGCAGAATATCGAATACCTGGAGAGCTACCTGGAGATGGAGCAGCTGCGGTTCCCGGATTTCTCTTTTCGCATCGAAACTTCGCGGGGAGTAGACCGGAACGAGGCGCGGCTGGCGCCGATGCTGATACAGCCGTTGGTGGAGAATGCCATCTGGCATGGACTGGTGCCGAAGGAAAGGGACAAGTGGGTGCATATCCGTTTTTACCAGGAGGGCAACAAGCTGGTGTGCGAGATCGAGGACAATGGCATCGGCATCCGGAAGTCGTTGCAGAACAAGACGGCCTCGCAGCAGACGCATGTTTCCATGGGCATCGGGAATATCCGGCAGCGGATAGCGGTGCTGAATGAGAAATACCGGATCAGCTGTTCGCTGAGCATAAAGGATAAGACGGATGTCCCGGGCATGACCGATAGTGGGACGCTGATCACCCTGGTCCTGCCGGTGCATGAAGAGGAGCTAATCTTATAAACATAAGCCTATGATCAGGACAATGCTGGTGGATGACGAACCGCGGGGGCTGAGCGCTCTGAAGCGGCTGCTGGAGCTCAATTGCCCCGATGTGCGGGTCGTCGACGAATGCCAGGATACGCGGAGCGCCCTCGAGCATATCCAGGCGCTGGAGCCGGAACTGGTCTTTTTAGATATTGCCATGCCCGATAAGAACGGGTTCGATCTTTTGAACGAGCTGAGCCCGGTGCGTTTCGAAGTCATTTTTGTCACGGCGCATAATGAATATACGATCCAGGCTTTTCGATACAGTGCGGTGGACTACCTGCTGAAGCCCGTGGAAGAGGACTTGCTGATCGAGGCGGTGCGCAGGGCGGGACAGCGGATAGCCAGCAAGGCTTCCAGGCAGCAGGTGGATGCTTTTTTATATAACCTGCAGCGGGTGCAGACCCCGGCGGAGATGAAGCTGTGCATCCCGGATATGAAGGGGTTCAGGGTAGTGCAGCTCACCGATGTGATCTATTGCGAGAGCGAGAGCAGCTATACTATTTTTCACTTGCTGAACGGGCAGACCATTACAGCTTCGAAGAGTATAATGGAATACGAGCTGCTGCTGGAGCAGAGCGGGTTCTGCAGGGTGCATAAGTCTTTTTTGGTGAACCTGCACCATATCAAGGAATATGTTCGCGGGGAGGGTGGAAGCGTCGTGCTGACCAATGACAGGGCAATAGAGGTGTCCAGGAGGAAGAAGGAGGTGTTTATTACGAAAATGAAGGAATTGTTTAAGTATTAGAGCAGAGTGGAGGCCACTCTGCTCTTTGGGTTCGGGATATTATTCGCCCCATTGGCCCTG
>JAMFRX010000763.1 GCA_026224995.1 Puia dinghuensis | reverse complement strand
TTGAAGGCGATGAGCTTACGTTCCAGGGTAGCCACCTGGTCGGGCGTCAAGACGTGGGCGAGGTCGTTGACGCGGGTAGGCGGGTTGGGTTTGGCGGGGACGTCCTGGGCGTGGGTAGCCAGGGAGGTCACCAGCAGGGCGAGGCAGAGTAAGAGTGAGGCCAGGAGCTTGTTCATGGAATTTATTTTTAGGGGACCGGCGGGCGGCCTACCGGCCGAAGACGACGTCGTCGGGCAATTCGTTCTTATCGGTACCCTTGTCATAGGGAAAATGTCGTTGGAGCGCCTGGCCTGTTTCGGTGATGATCCGGGCGATGCCGCCGGCATAGTCGGCTTTGTTGAAATGGCCGAGAATGTTCTTGACCCGCTCGTTCCAGAAGGCGGTGCCGACTTTCTCGTGGATGCCTTTGTCACCGAAGAGGGCGAGCTGCCGGTCTTTAAGGGCGACGTAGATGAGCACGCCGTTGCGGGCCGCGGTCTTTTCCATGTGGAGGCCGGCGAAGACCTCTGTGGCCCTATCCAAAGGGTCTACGAAGCGGCAGTGGCTTTCCACGTATACGCGGATCTCGCCGCTGGTATGCTGTTCGGCGCCCTTGATGGCTGCGACGATCTGCTGTTGCTGTGCCTCGTTGAACAAGGGTTTGCGTCGGAAGAGTGAGATCGGCAAAGCGGGTGAGTTTTATGGTTAAAAAGAGCGGCAGTCCAATGTTTTGTGGTGAACTGCCGCCGCGGGATTATTTAATATCGAAATGAATGTCGGGGGCATTCTCGGTTCCGGGGTCAGCCTTGTAGTAGGGCTTTTCGTGGTATCCGAACATGCCGGCGAAGATGTTGCTGGGGAAGGTCTTGACCTTGAGGTTATACTCCTGGACCTGCGAGTTGAAGTCGCGACGGGCCACGTTGATCCTGTTCTCCGTGCCGCTGATATCGGTCTGGAAGTTCTGGAACTGTTGGGTGGTCTTGAGGTCGGGATAGGCCTCAGCTACGGCCATCAGCCGGGAGAAGGAGCCTTGCAGCTGTCCCTGGGCGCGCTGGTAGGCAGCCAGTGAGTTGGAGTCGTTGACATCCACGGTGACGCTGGTTGCTTTGGAGCGGGCGGTTATGACTTCCTTGAGGGTAGACTTTTCGAAGTTGGCGGAGCCTTCTATGACTTTGATAACGCTATTGTATAGATCGGTACGTCGTTGGTAGTTGGTCTCGACATTACTCCAGGAGGTCTTGACGCCCTGGTCGGAGGTCACCAGCCCGTTGTACCGGCTGCAGGCGCATCCGCCGAAAAGCAGTATGACCACTAAGACAATAATTAAAGTCAGATTCTTCGTACTCATTTTGTATGATTTTAGGTTAACGTCGTAAAATTAGCGTTTTTGCTGGGGCCACCGAATACATTTTCGGCTAAGGGGGGCCTATTGTGATTTGATGCGGGCAAAAGCGTCGGCAAGCTGCCTGATCCGGTCGGTAGAGAGCCGGTGGTCGCCTGTGGCAATGACTATTCGATACCGGAAAGTCGCAGATTCGCGTTTCTTCAGGGAGAAGTTCAGGGTATTTTTCTTGTTGCTGAAGATCGCTTGTCCCAGGGGGTTGGCGGCGAAGAGGCCGTAGCCGCGGGCATGCCAGTAGGTGGGATAGCCGGGGTTGGCGGGGTGGTCGATGATGACGACGCTGAGGGTGTCTTCCTTTTTCTTGCCGTAGAGCATGCACCAGTCGCCGCGGGTGGCCCAGGCGCTGTCGCCCATTTTGCCTTCGCTGGTAAGGTAGTTGCCATTGATATCCGGGGAGTTTCCGGCGGCTACTTTTGTGATATTCCCTTTGTCGTCGACGAATTCTCCGGGGGTGTTGGAAGGGATCTGGAGCTCTTTTGTGACGCGGAGGCCGAGCATGCCGTCTTTGGCGTCGGGGAAGGAGACATCGATGACCGCAGTGAGGGTCGTGAACCGATCGATAATGCGTTCGTTGGCAGTGGAGCTGAAGACGTAGGTCGTTTGCTCCTGCAGCAGGGTTTTCTGCTGCTGGTCGGTCCAACGGGCCCCGTATTGTAGTATGGCCCTTTGGCCGGAGGCCTGGAGGCCGTCGGCGCTCTTTTCGCGTTTGTTGGATGGGACGGCGGTGCCGGAGGATATGATGTTGAGTGGTTTGTTGGATCCGTTGTCGGCGGCTATTCTAACGGTATCTGTGCGGATCCAGCCGTACTGGGATTTTTTTGCGGCGGGGATGGCGTAGGAGTTATTCCAGAAGTCGAGGCCGTTGACGTTCTCGTAGTTGAACCAGAGGCCGAGGTGGTGGGGGTGGTCTATGGGTTCACCGGAGCGGGGGTTAAGGGGGAAGCCGCGGGTGATGAGCTGGTCGTCGGGGGCATATATGGGGTAAAGGACGGGCTTTTCGAGGGTGTCGGGGTAGATGAAGGTGGTGAAGGGCTTGCCGGCGGCGGTAATGGTCACGGTGTGGTGGGCGGGGTCGGAAACGACCTGGATCGGGAGCTGCTGGGCATGGAGGAGGCAAGGGAGGAGGGCCATAACGGCCATCGGAAAGGTTCGATTGATCATATAACAGTCGTTTGCGTGTGCAATAGCCTAAATTAGTACATTTATCCAATAAACCGCCTGTGGCGGTTTGTCCGTCAGGACAGACATTAGCGTTTTGCTGGGGATGCGCTAATTTTCTGATAGCGCATCCCCCAGCACATACTAAAATTCACTTCAACATGACAACGACCCGCAGGGATTTCATCCGCAAGAGTTCGATGGCCGGCATGGCCGGCTATATGGGGGCGCTGAGCTTCCCCGCCAGCAGCTACCGAAGGATACCGGGCGCAAACGACCGGGTGCGCGTAGGGGTGGTAGGGTTTTCGGACCGCCATCGCAATGACCACATACCGGCTTTTCTTAAATCTTACCAGGAGATGAATTTCGACATCATCGCGGTGTCGGACATCTGGAAGAAGCGGAGGGAGGAGGGCAAGGATTTCCTGAGCCAGAAGTTCGGGCATTCCGTGCAGGCGTGTATGAACAACGAAGAGCTTTACAATATTAAAGAGGTCGATGCAGTGATGATCTCGACGGCGGATTTCCAGCATGCGATGCATACGGTGGAGGCCGTGAAGGCGGGACGGGACACCTATACGGAGAAGCCTCTGGCGGAGACTATGGACGATGCGAAAGCAGTGTTGAAGGCGGTCAAGGATTCGGGAAAGATCGTACAGATCGGCTCTCAGCGGCGGAGCGGGGCTAACTATCAGGCGGCGGCGGACTTCATCCAGGGCGGGAAGTTCGGGCCGATCGTGATGGTGGAGCTGACCTGGAATGTCAACCAGCCGGGGCGCTGGCGGCGGCCGGCGCTGGTGGCGCAGATGCGGGAGGAGGATACAGACTGGAAGCGGTTTTTGCTCAACAGGCCTTATGAAGCTTTTGACGCGCGGAAGCACCTGGAGTTCCGGCTCTTCTGGCCCTATTCTTCGGGGATACCGGGACAGTGGATGAGCCACCAGATAGATACTGTGCATTGGTTCTCGGGTCTGGCGCATCCGCGGAGCGTTTCGGCCAACGGGGGTATCTATGCGTGGAAGGATGGGCGTAGGAATGCCGATACGCTGACGGCGGTATTCGACTATGGCCCACTGGACGATGCCTCTACGGGCTTCCAGGTGATGTTTACCTCGAGGCAGACCAATGCCGCGGGGGATACCAAGGAGATCTACTATTCCAATGGAGGGACGATGAACCTGGATACCAATAAGATCTCGCCTACGGGCGGGCTGACGGAGGGCTATGCCAAGGCGATGGGCATGCCTGCTAATTTGTTACCGGAGATCTCGTTGAAGGAGCTGGGCGAGAAGATCTCGACGGATGCCAGCACGGGTGGCGATCCGCTAACGACGGCGCATGTGCGCAACTGGATGGAGTGCGTGCGCAGCCGGAAGCAGCCGAATGCGCCGATAGAGGCTGGGTATCACCATTCGATAGCCGTTATTATGGCTAATGCGGCCTACCGGACGGGAGAGCGGGTGACTTTCGACGAGAAGACGCAGGAGGTGATGGCGGGGGGTAAGGTGTTTAAATATTGATGGATGAAGGCATTGGTCATAACAGAAAAGGATAAGCCGTTGGAGTGGAAGGAGGTGGCGGACCTGCAGGCTGGTCCGGGAGAGGCTATTGTGCGGGTGCATGCGGCGGCGTTGAACCACCGCGATGTATGGATACAGCGGGGGCAGTATGCGGGACTGCGGTATCCTATAGTGGTGGGGTCGGATGGGGCGGGGGTTGTAGTTGCCGTGGGAGGTGGGTCTTCGGCGAGCGGGGCATGGATCGGGAAAGCCGTGATCATCGACCCGGCTTTGTATTGGGGTGGGCATGCTGCCTACCAGGACCCGTTGGGCTTCCGCATTCTGGGTCTACCTGATGACGGGACAATGGCCGAATATGTGCGGGTGCCGATCGCCAACTTAGTGGAAAAACCAGAACATCTTTCCTTTGAAGAGGCGGCGGCTTTGCCCCTGGCGGGCGTGACGGCCTACCGGGCGCTGTTCACGCGCGCGCAGGTACGGACGGGGGAGCGGGTGTTGATCACGGGCATCGGCGGCGGGGTAGCCTTGTTTGCCCTGCAGTATGCCGTGGCGGCGGGAGCCAAGGTATATGTAAGCTCCGGCAGCAACGAAAAGTTAGACCGGGCGAAGGCCATTGGTGCGGTGGGTGGCACCAATTATAAAAATCCGGATTGGGTTGCAGCGCTGCGTAAACTGGCAGGAGGTTTTGATGTCGTCCTTGACGGTGCGGGCGGAGATGGGTTTAGTGATCTGCTGGACCTGAGCGTGCCGGGGGGACGGGTAGTTTTGTATGGCGCAACAAGGGGCAATCCTTCAAATATAATACTACGACGGATCTTCTGGAAACAACTGAATGTGCTAGGGTCGACGATGGGGTCGCCAGAGGACTTTGCGGCGATGGTCGGCTTTGTGTCAAAGCATGGCATCCGGCCGGTGGTGGACAGTATCTTCACCCCGGAAGACGGTGAAGCTGCCTTCAGGCTGATGGAAGAAGAGGGCCAGTTTGGGAAGATCGTGATCTCCTTCCAGCAGTCTGCTATTTTTTCCTGGTAGCCTTGAAGGTGCCGTTTGGCTGGATAGCCTGCAGGCCGATGACGATGCCCTTTTCATCGAAGACGAACTGGGCGAAATAGCCATTGAGGGCCTTGAGCGCGAACTTATCGGGGCCGACATTAGCCAATTGGTATTCGGGCTGGCCGGGTACGAAGAAAAGAAGGGTATCGCCCCGCGTATAGACTTTTATCGTGACTCCTGCGATAACATATTCTCCGGTATATTTCTGCAGCTGGTCGGCGCTCAGCAGCTTGATCTTAGGCGAGCGGGTGAAGACGATGGGCTTGGGCAGCGCGGGTTCCAATGGCATCCGAACACTGGCGATCTCGCCGGCGGGATTGCTGTCGAATAGCAGCCCGGCCTCACCACCGCCTGTGGTGTCGATACCGTCCCTGGGATCGACATTGAAAGGGTCGAACGCATCATAATGATAATGCTTGAGCCACCAGGTCTGTGTGCCCATGAGGGCGAACAGCGAATCCTGCTTTAGGATGATCTCGAAGCTGCCATAGGCGGGATTGGTATAGATACCGGTATAGTCCACGAGTGGGTGGGAAGGATGGGTACCGGGCTTGCGGTCGGAGACATGGGAAGCCAGCAGCGTTTTCACTGCCTGCGTGGCCTGGTTTTCGGCGGCCTTCTTGTCGGTGCTCCAGTCCTTGTAGGGGAGATGGAGGAGCCGGTCGATCACCAGATCGCGGATCGCAGTGGTCACTTGTGATCCGTCAATGTTCGCGAGCACGACGATGCCAATGCTGTCTGTAGGGAAGAAGCTGACCTCGGCCGAAAACCCATCGATATGACCACTATGGTGTACCCGATAATGGGCGCGATAGCTGTCCTGCATCCAGCCAAGTCCATAGGTCGAGAAGAAGACATCGGGCGTTTCCCTGCTGGGCAGCCCCCCACCCTCCGCTACCTGAGGAGTCATGGCATCGACAGCATAAGCGGCGGGAAGGATCGTCTTGCCCTGGAATTTCCCCCCATTGATCCAGGTCCGGACCCAAGTGGACAGGTCGTTGACGCTGCTGTACACCTCGCCTGCCGGGCCGATATCATAGATATCGTGATATGGCATTTCCCTGATGAGGCTATCTTTTTTGAGGTTATAACCTAATGCGTGGTCGGTGCTTTTTTGCAGGTCTTTGACCAGGAACACCGTTTCGTCCATGCCCAGGGGCTTGAAGAACCTTTCCTTTATATTGTTCTCCCAGCTCTGGCCGGTGAGCTTTTCGGCGACCATCCCCTGACACATGAACATCAAATTGTTATACTGCCATTTTTCTCTGACGGTAGCGCTGGGCTCCATGTATTGGATCCGCCGAAGCAGGGAGTCGCGGGAAGTGCTGAAGAGATACCAGGAGAGGTCATGGCGGGGCAGGCCGGTCCGATGACACATCATGTCCCGGAGCGTGATGGTATTGTTCATCTCCTGGTTGTAGAACTTCAGCTCAGGAAGGTAGTCGCGAACGGGCTTGTCGATGTCGAGCTGCCCATCTTTTTGCAGCAGCCCGATGAGGCTGGCAGTAAAGGCCTTGGTACAGGAGCCGATGGCGAAGAGGGTATGCGGGGTGACAGGCAGCTTTTTTTCGTAGTCGCGGTAGCCGAAACCTTTGGAATAGATCACACTATCCTTTTGGATGACGGCAACGGCAAAGCCGGCTACATGCCATTGGTTGAGCACCCGGGCAAAGCTGGTGTCGAGGCCTGCGAAGGGGTCGGCGGAATGCTTTTTTTGGGCTAAGAGGGACTGGGTAAGGAGGAGCAGGACGAAAAAGGGGATGCAGCGACGTGTCATCAGCAGAAGTTTTGGTAAATGAAAAGCCCGATAAATCTAACGATTATCGGGCGAATCTTACTGGTAAATTATGAGTGGGAGGCCGGGTGGATCAGGCTTTGATGGCCGCGATGCCGGGCAGCTCCTTGCCTTCGAAGTATTCGAGCAGGGCTCCACCGCCGGTGGAGACGTAGCTGACCTGGTCGGCATAGCCGAACTGGTTGACGGCGGCGACGGAGTCACCACCACCTACGAGGGAGAAGGCGCCTTTGGCGGTAGCTTCTGCCACGGCCCTGGCGATGCCCCTGGTACCACGTTGGAATTTTACCATCTCGAAGACGCCCATGGGGCCATTCCACAGGATGGTCTTGGAGCGATGAATGACGTTGGTGAACTGTTCGCAGGCGTTCTCGCCGATGTCGAGGCCCATCCAGCCATCGGGGATGGCGTTGCTGGGCGCCGAAGAGTCATTGGCGTCGGCGGCGAACTTGTCGGCGATGATCGAATCAGAAGGCAGATGGAGGCGGACACCTTTTTCTTCGGCTTTTTTGCAGAGCTCACGGGCAGTATCGAGGCGATCGTCCTCGCAGAGGGATTTGCCGATGTTGCCGCCGAGGGCCTTGAGGAAGGTATAAGCCATGCCGCCGCCGATGATGATATCCGTAGCGCGTTCCAGGAGATTTTCGATGATCAGGATCTTGTCGGAGACCTTGGCGCCGCCGATAATAGCGGTGAAGGGCTTCTGGGACTGGTGCAGCACTTTCTCCGCGCTGTTGATCTCGTTTTCCATGAGCAGCCCGAACATCCGCTTGTCCTTCGTGAAGAACTGGGCGATGACGGCGGTGGAAGCGTGGGCGCGGTGAGCGGTGCCGAAGGCGTCATTGACATAGACGTCGCCTAGCTTAGCCAGCTTTTGGGCAAAGGCTTTGTCGCCTTTTTCCTCTTCCTTATAGAAACGGAGGTTTTCCAGCAGCAGGACCTGGCCGGGCTTGAGGGCTGCGGCCTTTTGGACTGCTTCGTCGCCGATACAGTCATTGGCGAATTCGACTTGCGTTTCCAGCAGTTCCTGCAGATGCGGGACGAGGTGTTTGAGAGAATATTTATCGGTGGGGCCGTCCTTGGGCCGGCCAAGATGACTCATCAGGATGACGCTGCCGCCGTCTTTAAGGATCTTTTGGATCGTGGGGACGGCGCCGCGGATGCGGGTGTCATCGGTGATCTCGAACTTATCGTTGAGCGGGACATTAAAATCCACCCGGATAAGGGCTTTTTCATTTGCAAAGCTGTGGTCGCTGAATTGGCTCATAATATAGTAAATAAAGAAGCCCGGCCTTTGGGGACCGGGCCTTTTTGGAAGAGCTTATTTGGAGATCATTTTGGCGAAGTAATTAAGGCTGCGGACGAGCTGGCTGACATAGCTCATCTCATTGTCGTACCAGGATACGGTCTTGACCAGCTGAGTATCGCCATTGGTGATGACGCGGGTCTGTGTAGCATCGAAAAGCGAGCCATAGGTGATACCGACGATGTCGGTGCTCACGATCTCGTCTTCGGTATAGCCGAAACTTTCGTTGGTGGCGGCTTTCATGGCTGCGTTGATCTCTTCGAGCGTGACCTTTTTGCCAAGGACGGTAACCAGCTCTGTGAGCGAACCGGTAAGAACGGGAACGCGTTGAGCACCGCCATCGAGCTTACCTTTCAGGCTTGGCAATACCAGGCCGATGGCTTTGGCGGCGCCGGTGCTGTTGGGCACGATGTTGGCGGCGGCGGCGCGGGCGCGGCGGAGGTCACCTTTAGGATGGGGTGCGTCCTGGGTATTCTGGTCGTTGGTATAAGCGTGGATGGTGGTCATGAGGCCGGAGACGATACCATATTTCTGTTCCAGTACCTGGGCCATGGGCGCCAGGCAGTTGGTGGTACAGGAGGCGCAGCTGATGATGGTCTCGGTACCGTCGAGGATATTGTGGTTGACGTTGAAGACGATGGTCTTGAGGTCACCGGTGGCGGGGGCGGAGATGACGACGCGCTTGGCGCCGGCTTTGAGATGGAGCTCGGCCTTTTCCTTATCGGTGAAGAAGCCGGTACATTCCAGGACGACGTCTACATTATGGTCTTTCCAGGGAATTTCGGCGGGGCTCTTCTGGGCGTATATCTTTACTTCTTTTCCATTGACGACAATGGAGTTCTCGGTAGATTTGACATCCTGTTCGAAACGGCCCTGTGCGCTGTCATATTTCAGCAGGTGAGCCAATACTTTGGGGCTGGTCAAGTCATTGATCGCCACTACTTCAATCCCTTCGAGTCCGTGGATTTGGCGGAACGCCAGGCGTCCGATCCGACCAAAACCGTTGATAGCAACTTTAACTGTGCTCATAGACGATGAATTTGAATTTTAAATTTTGAGGAAGCGAAGTTACTAATTTGATTATTATGAGATTATAAATTTTTGGCTATCAATTGAAAAGATGGTGTAATTTTTTTATAACCAATCGCTTGGCGGGTTGGGATTGGGGTTGGGCATAATGTGGTGGTTTTCGTCTGTTGAGAGGCAAATAGTTGAATGTTAGGGGGTAAAAAATTTGGCCGGATTTCAAAACGCCTATATCTTTGCACTCCTTTCACGGAAAACCGGCAAAACGGTTTATACGAACGCCGCGTTGGTCAATCGGTTAAGACGCCTCCCTTTCACGGAGGAATGAGGGGTTCGACTCCCCTACGCGGTACAG
>JAMFRX010000762.1 GCA_026224995.1 Puia dinghuensis | reverse complement strand
GGTGGGAATAGTGATGAGATCAGCGAGGTGACCAGCATCGATCTGAAGACGGGATTGGCTGGGAAATATGCGATAAAATAAGCGCTACGCAGTGCGTAGCGAATTAACACCGGCGCGCGCTCAGATCGCCATCCTATCCACAAATTCATCGACGGGGGTATTGCTGAGCTTTTGATAGTCGAGCGCTGTCTCCAGGATAGCTTTTTGCTGCTTCTCCGGGAAACGGCGGGCCAGGTTGATCTTGAATTTCTCCAGCAATTTCGGGATGCCCTCTTCCCGCCTCGATCTGTGACCAATGGGATACTCTACTACCACCTCGTCCAGCACGGTCCCGTCATTGAGGGTAACGGTCAGGGCATTGGCGATGGACCGTTTTGCGGGATCGTGATAGTCCTTCGTGAATTGGGGGTCTTCCACACAAACGATCTTGTCCCGGAGCACATCGATGCGGGGATCGGCGGCTACGTTATCTTCATAGTCGGCGGCGGTCAATCTACCAAAGATCAGGGGCACGGCAACCATGTATTGGATACAATGATCCCTGTCCGCCGGATTATTTAATGGGCCTTTTTTGTCGATGATTCGGATGGCCGCTTCATGGGTCCGGATGGTGATGGACTTTATATTCTCAATAGTTACGCCCTGTTCATGCAGGGTCATCGCGGCCTCTACAGCCGTCTGGGAATGGAACTCGGCGGGAAAAGAGATCTTGAACAGTACGTTCTCCATGACATAGGATCCATATGGGCGTTGGAACCGGAATGCATTTCCCTTGAACGACACATCATAGAACCCCCATGTTTTGGCCGTGAGTACGGAAGGATAGCCCATCTCGCCGGTCTTTGCAATCAACGCCAGGCGCACCGCTCTCGAAGTGGCGTCTCCCGCCGCCCATGACTTCCGGCTGCCCGTATTAGGCGCATGCCGGTACGTGCGCAACGATTGGCCGTCAACAAACGCTAAGCTTATTGCGTTGATCAATTCATCCCGCGTTAACCCGATCATCCTGCCTACTACAGCCGTCGAAGCTACCTTTACCAGCAGAACATGATCCAGTCCCACCTTGTTGAAGGAGTTCTCCAGCGCCAGCACCCCCTGGATCTCGTGTGCCCGGATCATGGCATCCAGCACGTCTTTCATCAACAGGGGCGGACGCCCTTCTGCTATGGAAGTCCGTGAAAGCCAGTCGGCGGTAGCAAGGATGCCGCCAAGGTTATCGGATGGATGTCCCCACTCTGCTGCCAGCCAGGTATCGTTAAAATCAAGCCAGCGTATCATGGCGCCGATATTGAACGCCGCCTGTATGGGGTCAAGCTGAAATTGTGTGCCGGGAACCCTGGCGCCATTGGGTACTACTGTTCCTTTGACCACCGGGCCTAATAGTTTGCAGCAGGCCGGATAAGTGAGCGCTTCCAGACCACACCCCAGGGTATCCAGCAAACAGTATTGCGCGGTCTTCCAGGCTAGTTCATTCGTTATGGTATAATCGAGCACGTAATCGACCATATCGGTCAAAACCTGGTCTGGCTGTGGTCTTTCGTTAGAGCTATACGATGACATTTTCCTTTTTTATATTAACGTTTGTTCAATGGTACGAATACTTTATTATCAGGCCCGGTATAATTTGCCCCGGGTCTTATGATCTTGCCGTCCTGGCGTTGCTCTATTACATGCGCGCTCCAGCCGGTGATCCTGGACATGACGAATAGCGGGGTAAAGAAGGCCGTGGGAACACCCATCAGGTGATAGGAGACCGCAGAGAACCAATCCAGGTTGGGGAACATCTTCTTCTCATTCCACATAACGGTCTCGATCCTTTCCGCGATATCATACAGGAGCAGGTCACCCGCTTCTTTTGAAAGCGTATGGGCCACATGCTTGATAACCTTGTTCCTCGGATCGGAGATGGTATACACCGGATGACCGAAGCCGATAATAACCTCCTTATTCTTCAGCCGGTTGCGGATATCTTCCTCTGCTTCATCCGCTGAGCTATACCTGCTCTGGATCTCAAAAGCCACTTCATTCGCGCCACCATGCTTTGGTCCACGCAGGGCGCCGATAGCCCCCGTAACGGCGGAATAGATATCGGATCCGGTGCCGGCTATCACTCTTCCGGTGAAAGTAGAGGCATTGAATTCGTGCTCCGCATAGAGGTTTAGCGACACCTGCATTGCTTTTTCCCAGGACGCGGAAGGTTTTTTACCGTGCAATAAATGCAGGAAATGTGCGCCGATGCTTTCGTCATCTGTCTCCACTTCAATGATGCGGCCATTGTGCGAATAGTGATACCAATAGAGCAATGCCGAACCAAAACAGGCTAAAAGCTTATCCGCGATCTCCCTTGCGCCGGCGGCATTGTGATCTTCTTTTTCCGGTTGGATGGTACCTAAGACGGAAACCGCAGTTCTGAGCACATCCATGGGGTGTGCGGATGCCGGGATCTCGCGTAAGATGCGCCTTAATGTATCGGGCAATCCCCGAAGGGCCGACAGTTTGTTCTTGTATGCTTTCAGCTGCGGCTTTCCGGGAAGACTGCCGTGGATCAGCAGATACGCTACTTCTTCAAATTCTGCGCCTTCGGCAAGCTCCAGAATATCATATCCCCGATAGTGCAGGTCATTGCCGCTTTTACCGACGCTGCACAATGCCGTATTGCCTGCTATGACGCCGGACAGTGCCACGCTTTTCTTAGGCTTGAACGTTGATGCCTGATCGTTATCTGCTGACATTATGATTTATTTTTTTTAAAGAGGGTATCTAGTTTCTCTTCGTATGCGTGGTAGCCGATGCTCTCATACAATTCCGCCCTTGTCTGCATGGATGAAATTACACTCTTCTGGGAGCCCTCCGTGCGGATGGTGTGATACACGTTTTGTGCTGCCTTGTTCGCGGCCCTGAAAGCGGATAAAGGATAGAGTATCAGTCCCACTCCCGCCGCTTTCAATTCCTCGACGGTATAAAGGGGTGTCATGCCAAATTCAGTAATATTGGCCAGCACGGGAATTCCCGTAGCATCTACGAATCGTTGATATTGTGAAAGCTCGGCGACGGCTTCTGCAAAGATGAAGTCGGCGCCGGCCTCCTTATAGGCTACGGCCCGGTCGATGGCCGATTCGATCCCTTCACCGGCGATGGCATCCGTTCTTGCGCCGATGACGAAACCCTCGTCCGTACGGGCATCCACAGCGGCCTTCAGCCTGTCCACCATTTCCTCTTTCGAAACGATCTCCTTACCCGGCCTGTGGCCGCAACGTTTGGCGCCTACCTGGTCCTCTATATGGAGCGCAGCGGCGCCGGCCTTTACCAGCGACCTTACCGTACGGGCTACATTAAAGGCCGAGGGGCCAAAGCCAGTATCTATGTCCACGAGAAGGGGGGTGTTCGTCACGTTGGTGATCCTTTCTATGTCTATCAGTACATCGTTGAGCGTGGTTATGCCCAGGTCAGGGATGCCCAGGGAGCCAGCAGCCACACCGCCGCCGGAGAGATAGATGGCCTTAAAGCCGGCCTGAGAGGCCAACAAAGCATGGTTCGCATTGATCGTACCTACTATCTGAAGAGGCTTTTCCGTCTGCAATGCCGCTCTGAATCGATAGCCTGCCGAAGCATCCTGTGTTGTCATATAGCAATAGATAAATGAAGGCTGTAAATATACGGCAATTCATTAAATCTATGCCATCGGCCTTACTTCCCCCCAATGATCCCCTTGTCCAGAGAAACCGCGCAACCCTTATACGTCTGCCCCTTATAGGTGACGGTCATCCGGTATTCATATATGTGATCACTGAGCCCATCTGTACAGAAACCTGGCGCGATCGATACTTTAAGCAGGTTGCCGCCGTCGGTGCTTATGGAATAGACTAAGCTGTCTTTTGTTGGCTGTGGCTTCTCGATCGGCACGATCACCGGTCGCTGGATAGTCGGCGCTTTAAAGAGAATGTATTTATCCTTGTCGATCTCCACGCTCCAGTAGGGGTCACCGCCGGTGCCAAGGATCTCAACGCCTTCGGACCGCCGCTTTTTCCAGGACGCGTTCTCTGGCGCAATATTCTTGCGGAACAACGCATATTGATGCGACAGGGAGTCGGGTATCCGCGTGCCATAGCTCTCGGTATTGATCAGGCTATCTTTCGAGAGCCGGTATTCGCCGATCGGCTTGTCATTTTCGTACAATTTGAAATGACCTTTTTCCTTCTCCTTTTCCCAGGTTCCTTCTATAGCCTTGGCCGGAGTTCCCTTCCCCCAGTTCACCTCTTCCATTTTGTAATGGTCATTGTCAACAAACAGGATGGTACGCTGGATGCCCTCGCAGCTCTTACAGGGAAGCATGCCCTGGTAGAACCCGGAAGGGATCGAATCATAGGCCCCGGCATTGATGATCGAGTCCCGCACAATGACCATGGTATCCGTGGTTTTTGTGTTGACTACGAGAGGCTTGGAATTGGAGGATTGATAATAGCTAAAGATATACCAGCCGATGACAGCGGCTATGAGCAGAGCGAGTACGGTAATGAAGGTCTTCATCGGGACAGGATCGTTTGTTACGGTGCAAGAACGTCAGATACAGGGGTTTATTGCTTGGGAGATTGCCGGGGTCATCAGTGCCTGGCAATTGATGTTTCCATTTTTTTGCCGTAAATTGAACCCGCCATGAGATTAAACTATAAGGGATTTACGTGGATATTCTTAGTATGCTTTCTTTTTCATGACTTTTCGGCTACCGCTCAGATCAAAGAACCCGAAAAACTTAGCCCGGAGCAGCAGCTGGAGACCCTTCCCCATGATACCTCCCGGATCAGGCCGCTTTTCTTCCTCGCCAATAGCTACATGTACCGGGACTCGGCAAAGGCGATCCGCTACGTAAAAGAGGCTTTGGAGCTCTCCAGGAAATACCACAGGGAGCGTTCGGAATGCACCTTTCTCGCGCTCTGGGGCTCGATAGAAATGGAACAGGATAATTTTGTCGCCGGCAAGGAGCTGCTGCGCCAGGAAATGGAGATGGCCCGCCGTATCAACAATATGGAATTATTGGCTCAGGGCGTGGGTATCCTTGGCACGATGTATACCGAACAAGGGGACTATCCGGCGGCGATTGCCAGTTACATCGAGTACCTGCATGCCGCTGAGCAGCTAAAGGACACCACCCTCATCCAGGTAGGCTATGTCAATATCTGCGTCACCTACGAGAGTGAAAAGAATTACGATAAGGCAATGGAGTATGCCCGCCTCACCTTGCAGCTGCCGTATAAGGATAAGCCGCAGCGAGTGCTCGCGGTGACCAAGGCCCTGGAAATGATTGCCAACGCCTATATCGCAAAAGAACAATATCAGCCGGCCCGGGACTCCCTGCTCAAGGCGCTGCAGCTGTACCAGGAGCAAAAAAATGACAACGGGATAGCTACCATCTACACTGTTTTGGCCAACTGCTATCCGGGAAATGCCTATCAAGAGCTGGAATATTGCCTGCTGGCGCAGCAGATGTGGGAACGGCTGGCCCCTAACACCGGCTATTCGCTCGCCAATCTGGGCAGCATCGGCGTCATTTATGCTTCCCTGGCCCGCATCAGATCCGGAGCAGTCAAAGATACCGGCGCGCTCAAGACTGCTGTCGTTCTGAACAACCAGGAGACACCCGCCTCACGTGCCCTCAGAGAAGCGTCCACCATGAGTGCGGCCGACCTGAACGCAAAAGCCCTGGCCTACTACCACCTTGCCCTGGACAGGGCGATCGTGCTGAATAACCGCGAAACCATCATGCAGGTGTCCGACAGCATGTCGCACCTGGAAGCCGAAGCTGGTCACTATAAAGAAGCCTATGCCCATCTCTCCCGATTCAACGCCGTCTACGATTCCGTCTACTCCCAGGAGAACAAGAATAAGATTGCAGGCCTCGAAGCGAATTACAAGGTGGAATTGAGCGAAAAGCAATTACAGATCAACAAGCTGGCCTTATCGGACCAGATCAAGATCAAATGGCTGCTCATCAGCTCCCTGGCCCTCGTGCTGCTGACCCTTGGGCTGATCTATCGGCAAAGCAGGCTGCGAAAGAAAGCAAATATGCAGTTGGACGAGGCCAATAAGGTCAAAACGAAATTCTTCGGTATCCTCAACCATGACCTGCGCAGTCCCGTGGCCGGCCTCATCACCCTCCTGCGCCTCGGCGAGAACGAGCCGGACCTCATAGACGAAAAAACGGTTAAAGCCAAGACAGGGAAGATCACCGTAGCGGCAGAAGAGCTGCTGGAAACGATGGAAGAGCTGCTGATCTGGAGCAAAGGGCAGATGGTGCAGTTCCGCCCGAAGAAGAAACCCGTAGCAGTAGCCGAACTGTTCAGCGACATCCAAAAGAAATTTACTCCTGCAGGCATCACCCTGCAGTTTGATCAGCCACCCGCCCTATCCGTAATCACCGATACAGACTTTGCCAAGACTATCCTGCGCAATCTCACAGGCAACGCCATAAAAGCTTTAGAGGCAGTAGCCGCGGCCAATAAGACCCACGAGGGCCACATCCGCTGGAAGGCCTGGACGGAGAAGGGATCAGTCTGGCTTTCCATTACGGACAATGGGCCGGGCGCCACCGAAGAGCAGCTGGCCCCTCTCTTCGATGAAGAAACTTCCATCGGCATTCGAAGTGGGCTCGGCCTCCATATCGTCCGCGATATGGCAAAAGCCATCGACTGCGAAATACAGGTCTCTTCCGCCGCAGAAGGCGGGCTCGAGATTCGTTTAAAAATGGGCGCTGCGAACAGTTAGCGCTATGACTTTAGCGTCAGCTTGTAAAATAGCTCCTCCAGATTCCCCATACCCATGGTAAACCCTTCCTGGAAGCCCATCTTGATGATCATCTCCATATCGGCCGTCTTGTCGAAGCTGATCACTACGGTCACGGTAGTTCCGCTCCCCGTTTTGCCGAAGGCCTGCTTCCAGTGCATCCTGGGCATTTCCAGGTTCTCATGGCCTTCTTCATCGCAGAACATAGCCGTGCTGACGACACGCTTGCCGGGGTCGATGGTTTGATAGTCCACCCTGCACCAGTGCCTGCTTCCATCCGGACCTACCATACAGTATAGCCAGAGGCCGCCATCCCTGAAATCCATCGTTTTCGTTTCTGCCCGGTAAGGCTTGGGCGCCCACCAGCGATCAAGCATTTCACTCGTCGTCCAGGCTTCCCATACCTGCTCTACCGGCGCATCGAAGGCTCTTACGACAGTAAGCTTTTTGCTTTCCAGATCTTTCGAAAAGATCGCTTCATTCTTAGTCATGTTATTTTGGTTTTGCAACTGATCAGTTGCAAATATAAATGCAATCAATCGGTTGCGCAAATATTTTTTAAAATAGCCCAACCTTGACTTCAGAATTTTGCTGACAACTTAAGGAACGAGCACGATCTTACCGTGGGTATGGTTCTTTTCCAGCTCCCTGTACGCTTCCCGCACGTCTGAAAGCTTATATACCTTAGCAATAGGGATCTCGAGCCGCCCGGAAGCGATCAGCTCTGCGAGTTCCGCCAGCACCTCGGCCTTCGCCCCCACCTGGCTGCCGTCGGTCTTGACCCCATATTGCTTTGCTGCCGCAAAATCGATGATGGTATCGATCCTGCTCGCAGGAACCCCCAGTTGGATCGCCAGCTCGACATAGCCATCGCCATGCGCATCGACAAAGGCATCGATATGCCCGCCGGATGCGTCCCGGATACGGTCTGCTACTCCATCGCCATAGGCCACGGGAATGATGCCATGATCGGTTAGCCAGGCATGATTGGCCTCGCCAGCTAACCCGATGACGGTTGCACCTGCAATCTTTGCCAGCTGAACGGCAACGGAACCTACCCCACCGGCAGCTCCGGACACGACAACAGTATCCCCGGCCTTCAGCGAGACGGCCTTTACGGCCGCATAGGCCGTCGTTCCTACCACAAACAGCGCCCCTGCCTGTTCCCAGGGAACACTCGCAGGACGCGGAGTCAGATGATCGCTTTCTACAAGCACATACTCGGCATGACTGGCACGGTTATCCGTAAACCCGATGATCTCGTCTCCTACCTTTATAGCTGTCACTCCGGCTCCAACCTCTTCTACCGTACCCGCCAGATCACTTCCTTCACCACTAGGGAATGTCGTAGGCCATTGCTTCGCCATTTTTCCTTCCCGTATGCTGGCTTCACCAGGATTGATCCCCGCGGCTCTTACTCTCACCAGTACCTGACCCTTTCCCGGAACAGGCCGCGAAACTTCCACGACGTTCAGAACGTCGACATCACCAAAGTGATCGAATTTAACCGCACGAAATGTCTTTGACTTTTCCATAAACTATTTTATAGAAGTGACCGCAATTCCCATTCCAACATCAGGAATTCAACCCTATTTCGTCTTCAATTGGGAATACCCATTGATTAGCCCCCGCCCCAACCCCAAAGGGTACAACAAGTTATACCCTGGCACCCCGCTTGAAAGCATAGGGGCAATCGTAATACTATGAGAACAGCATTAGTCAAGAGTCTTTTTGTCAGCGTTTTCCTCCTGCTTATCATGCCTTGCGCCATAAGCTGCGAATACGACTATTCCAGTACTGACTTCTCTTTTCCGGCAACGAACAATACGCGCCTGAACAAGCGCGTCGGTCAGTTCGTGAAAAGCTATATAAAGAACAACAGGAAAAAATTATCCCTCATAAAGAAGAGGAGCCGCTCGCCCTTTACCATCGCCGATGCGGTGCTCACCCGCTATAGCCTGCCCAGCCAGCTAAAATACCTGGCCGTCATCGAATCGGAATTAAAGCCCGGGGCTGTTTCCCGTGTCGGCGCCGTAGGGCCCTGGCAGCTGATGCCGAAAACCGCTCTTCTACTGGGCCTGAAGATCACCAAAACCGGGGACGAACGGATGCTTTATGGCAAAAGCACCAAAGCCGCGGCCAGGTTCCTTAAGGACCTGTACGCCGAATATGGCGACTGGTTGCTGGTGCTGGCGGCATACAATGGCGGCGAAGGACCGGTGAACCACGCTATCCGGGAATCCGGAAGCCATGACTTCTGGCAGCTGCAGTCCTATCTTCCTGCCGAGAGCAGAGGCCATGTAAAAAAATTCATCGCTACGCTATACTACTTCGAAGGCCAGTCGAGCCTTTCCCATTTCTGTCTCCCGGGCTGATGCCGATCACCTGGTCAATCGCAGCGGTCAGCAGTAGCGGCGAATCCATCATTTGCGAAATTCAAACGACAGCGCTAATTGCGGAAACCCATTGGCGACAGGGAGGTCTGTTTCCGGAAGAAGTTGGAGAAATGAGCTACTTCCTCGAACCCAAGGCAGTAAGCAATCTCGCTGATGTTCCAGTCCGTTTGCTTTAGCAGCACCTTGGCTTCGCGGGTGACCCGCGCGGAGATCAGATCCGTAGTGGTCTTGCCCGTAGTTTCTTTCAGCACCTTGTTCAGGTGGTTCACATGGATAGAAAGCTGGGACGCATAGTCGGCCGCCGTGCGCAGCTCCAGCTTTTGATGGGTCGATTCGATCGGGAACTGCCGCTCCAACAGCTCCACGAACAGGGATGACACACGTGCGGACGCATTGTGGGTGGTATAGAGCGCGGAATGCGGCTGCAGCTTCTGCCCAATATGGATCAGCTCCAGCACGTAGGTCCGCAGGAGATCGTATTTAAAGGCATAGTCCGAAGAGAGTTCCTTATGCATCCGCCGGAAGATCGCCCCGACCTCCTGCCGCTCTTCTTCCTGCAGCTGAAACACCGGGTAGCCCCCCGCCTTGAAGATAGGCAGGTCGTCCAGCGCCATGCCCATCCCCGTTTTGGTCAGGAATTCATCCGTAAAGATGCAGAAAAAGCCGGACTGGTTCATATCCTGCGGCACCCAATGATAGGGCACCTTCGGCGTGGCGAACAGCAGCGCATGGTCTTCGATGTCGATGACCTTATCCGCATATTCGGCCCTGTTCCTGCCGCTTATAAGACTGATCTTATAATATTCCCTCCTGTTGTAAGGCATCACCGGCTTTCTCCTGATCAGCCGGAAAAGCTCTTCTACGTCGAAGACGTTAAAATGCCCGATCTCCCGCGTTATGCCATCTGGCAACACGAACCCCCTGGGACCACCGCCCTCATGGGGAGCATTCCTGTAAAACTCTTCCAGCGTCGTAGTTTCCATACACTTTGATTTGTAAATATCAAATATACGCAAACTAAATCTCGCTTCATTATATCAGCCCAACTTGCTACCTTTAAGCACATGAAAAATGCATGCTTGTTTCTCCTCTCGCTGGTCTCGATGCAAACAACCCTGCTGGCTCAACGGATCGTGGACGTCAGCTATTCCATCGATCAGCAAGGCCGGTACCTGTTTACCTGTAACAACAAAGATTATTGCCCGTATATTTTGCATCTTGATTTTACTACGCTCACGAATGCCAGGGCCGATCATGCCTTGCCCTATGAAGCCGAGGTCAGACCGGGCATCAACAAGCTGCTGACCATATCGCCGGTCAACAGCAAGGATGATATCAAGCTCAATTATAAGAGCAGCTTCCGCAAAGGCTGCCTCACCCCCGTTGTCAATACCGGCTTCATCTACCTGCTGCCTATCACCCCGGGACAAGAGACCCAGGCCTATCGCATCCTCAATGCCAGGGGCGCCTCCTCCAGCCCCGGCGGCCAGGACAGCGGCTATTCCGTCCGCCTGAGAGCCAAGATGGGCGACACCATCTACGCGGCACGGCGGGGGATCGTCACGGCAGTGGATGTCAGCAACAGCGAGAACGACGCCGGCGCCGCCACGACCACCAGCTGGAACTACGTCGAGATCGCCCACGCCGACTGCTCCTTCGCCCAATACGGCATCCTCCGAAAGAACAGCGCCTTCGTCAAGCCCGGCCAGTCCGTCGAAGCGGGAACACCCATCGGCCTCGTTGGCGGCGACAGCTACGGCCGCGGTTCTGAAGTACGCTTCAGCGTTAGCTACTACCCGGGAATGTCCAACACCCAGATCCCCCTGCTATTCTGGACTAAAGACAATGGAAAAGGCCCGCTGAAACAAGGCGCCATTTACGTCAGCGAATTCCCCAAAGCGATCCTTGCCCAGGAGCTGCCCAAAACGGGTTCCAAAAAGGTCAAACCCGTGGTCCACCATTGATATGTTTGATTTTCGTATCTTTGCGCTATGTCATCCCCGCAGTATATCAAGATCGAGGACTTCTACCGTGAGAAGCTGGAATGGATGCCGGAGAACCTGAAAAAGGAAATGGGCCATTTCAACGTATTCCGGATGGCCGATTTCGTCGGCAAGCAGCACCGCCCCATGCCCTACCGGCGCCTCGACTTCTTCAAGGTGAGCCTCCTCACCGGCGGCAATCGCCTCAGCTATGCCGACAAGGTCCTTGAAGTCGACCGCCCTACCCTCGTGTTCTCCAATCCGCTGATCCCTTATCAATGGGAACAGCTTACCGGCACGCAGACGGGCTACTTCTTCATCTTCACCGAGGCCTTCTTCCAGCAGTTCGGACATATCCGCGACTATCCCCTCTTCCAGCCCGGCGCGACCCCGGTATTCCCGCTTTCCGAAGAACAATCGGTCGCCGTCAGCGGCATCTACGAAAAAATGTTCGGCGAGATCAATGGCGATTACACCTATAAATACGATGTTATCCGCAACCTTATCTTCGAGCTCGTGCACCTCGCCATGAAGCTGCAGCCCGCAGCCACCTCCATATATGCCAACTCCAATGCCTCCGTCAGGATATCCTCCCTGTTCACGGAGCTGCTGGAACGGCAGTTCCCTATCGAATCGCCCGCTCAGCAGATCGCTCTTCGCTCGCCTTCCCAATACGCGTCCCAGCTGGCCGTCCATACCAACCACCTCAACCGCGCCCTCCGCGAGATCTCCGGCAAGACGACCTCGCGGCTGATCGCAGAACGACTCACGCAGGAAGCAAAATCTCTGCTCCGGCATACCAATTGGAACATCGGCGAAGTAGCCTGGTGCCTGGGCTTCGAAGAACGTTCCCATTTCATCAATTTCTTCCGAAAGAACGCGCAACTGACCCCCGGCGCCTTCCGAGACACTCCCGTTGTTTGATTTTTGCACTTATTGGTTTGAATCTTGCATCTGCTGGCCCTCAGTGGCTGCCTAACTTTGCATCCAGATCAATCAATTGAATTATGGAAAAGAAAGTATGGTATATCACAGGAGCTTCCAAGGGATTGGGATTGGCGCTCATCAAAAAATTACTCGCCGAAGGCCATCGCGTTGCCGCCACCAGCAGAACCCTGCCCACCCTCATCCAAGCAGTAGGCACAGTCAGCCCCGACGCCTTCCTTCCGCTGGAAGTCGACCTGGCCGACGAAGATTCCGTCGCCGCGTCCATCCAAACTACCCATGCCGCCTTCGGCCGCATCGACGTAGTCGTCAACAATGCCGGCTATGGCATCGGCGGGACAGTGGAAGAGTTAAGCATGGAAGAGATCAGGCAGAGCTTCGAAGTAAATGTCTTTGGCACGATCAACACCATCCAGAAGGTCATGCCCTACCTGCGGGCCCAGGGTTCCGGCCACATCATAAACATCGCTTCGATCGCCGGCTTCGCAGGAGGCACGGGCTGGTCCGTATATGCCGCTGCCAAACAGGCCATCATCGGCTTGTCGGAAGTGCTGGCCCAGGATACCCGCTCCTTAGGCATCCGCGTGACGGCCGTCGCTCCCGGCGCCTTCCGCACACAGTTCCTGAGCAAAGAATCGCTGATCCTGTCCCGCCACCGCATCGAAGCCTACAAAGACGTAAGAAACGCACATGCCCGTTATCTCTCCATCGACGGCAAGCAGATCGGCGATCCCGTGAAAGCCGCCGAGGCGCTCCTGCAGATCGCATCACTGTCCGAACCCCCTACCCTCCTCTTTCTTGGAAGCGATGCCTATCACAGGGCCACAGAGAAGATGGCGCAGCTCAACGAACAGATAGAACATTGGAAGCCCTTATCGCTCTCCACACAGCTGGCGGAATAGTCAGCGATGTATCTCCCGTTACGACATATTGCAGGATCATGCAATTAAAGTTCAGTCCACTAATTTTCGGGAAATAAAGTGTTTTTCCAAAAATAAATTGTTTTTTTTCCGGTTCAAACGGTAAATTGCTAATCCTGACCTTCTACACATGAGTAAACTTCAAGGCCGCCCCAAGGGCGGCCTTACCATTTTTATCACTCTACTGCGGATCGCGTCGCAGCGATGATCCTCCCATTCTCCTGGTCCTGCAGGAAGGCGATGACCTCGCCGTCCCCCGCACCCAGCCCCGTCGGCCAATCCAGCTGCCCCGCCCCATTCCCCTTGCCATCCAGAGAAACCAGCTGGAAGCTCCGCACGATCTGAACATGCGTGAGCGTCTTACCGCTGTTCTCCCCGGCCCGGACGCTGGTCGTGGCAGATCGTTCTACCACAGCCGCGATGACGGCCAGCCTGCCCTTCTTCCCGGCCGTAGCCACCTCGCCGCCTTCCGCCTTATACTGCCAATGGAGCCGACCGCCTTTAAGCTGCAGTCCGCTAAGAGAAAGCTGTACATCACCCGATTGGTTTAACCCATTTTCAATGGCGGCACGCAGCATTCCAGCCTCCGATCCAACAAATTCCTTACGCCCATTGACGACTATCTGTGGCGTATAGATGGATGACAGGTTCAGCCATGCCGCATAGCGCCGTTGCCGCTCGGAATAGGCCTCTTCGCTAAAGGCATCCTTCCATCCCAGCCGGTCCCAGTAATCCACATGAAAAGCCAGGATATAGACCGGCAGGTTCTTGTCTTCCTGCTGCACGCTGGCGACCAACGCATCGGCGGGTGGACAGCTGGAACATCCTTCGGAAGTGAACAGCTCCACTACCGCAAATCCACTCCCGCCAAGGCCCGCACGCCAGGATTCCGATGCGCCTTTCTTCCGCAGGACGGCGCCCCCCGCCAGGGCCAGACCCAATAGGATCGCCCCGAGCAGTATCGTTTTATATAGTTTCATAAAAATAGTTTATACCTAAAATTACGCCTTTTCCAGGCGCCCCTGTCGCTGGCAGCAAATTTGATGTATTACCCAAAAGCTTTCTTATGCTAACATATTCCAAGGCCTTCAGCAGCTTCTCGGTCGACGACCTGGCTAAGGCAAAAAAATTCTATTCCACCGTCCTTGGCCTGTCTGTGACAGAGACGCCGGAGGGGCTTGACATTAAAGTCTCAGTCGACTTTTCAGTATTTGTCTACCCCAAACCTAACCATGAACCGGCGACTTTCACCGTCCTGAATTTTCAGGTAAGCAATATCGACGAAGCCGTAGATAGGCTTACCGAAGCGGGAGTAAAGTTCCTCCAATACGGAGGCGATATCCAAACAGATAAAAAAGGGATCGCACGCGGCACAACAGGCCCGATTATCGCCTGGTTCGCCGACCCGGCAGGGAATATCCTCAGCGTAGTGCAGCCACACTATCCCGATGGTCGCAAAGCGCCCTGAGTCCACGGTCTACGTCAGCGAGCGTGCCCCCATCGTCAGCCGTCAATCGGCCGGCTATGGCCCCGTAACCGCATCCCTGAATACCAGCAGCGGATGCTGACTGGCCGTGTGCAAGTCCCGCCAAACCCGGTTGATCTCGCTGTCCACCCGTGCGGCGCCCAGCCCCGCATAGGGATAAAGCCTGTCCGCCCAGTACAGGGCAGAGGCCGCAAGAGCGGCGCTGGTCTCGCTCACCTGCTGCATGATCCCGGACGCTGGCACCGGGGAAGCGACTGTCTCCGCCCAGCTACGATC
>JAMFRX010000761.1 GCA_026224995.1 Puia dinghuensis | reverse complement strand
TTAACGCCGTCATCGTATACCATGGCGAAAAAGCTGATCAAAAGAACGGCTGCCCATACCAGGTACTGTAGCCTGGTGAGCGTAGCCTTTACCTTGAATAACTTGATCTTACGCATTCCTGGGTCAAAAATACCCGATTTTCGGCACGCTTCCCCGTTCCATTCAACGAACGCCCTTTTTCGCTCAATAAAGGTTCGGTGGCGGGTTTGTTTAGCCCTTCCATGTGCGGGTTGAATAAATTTTCCTCAGGAAGCTATGCAGTGTTGTTTTGTGAAAAAAACGTATGAAAAAGATCAAGCAGCTGCTATTCACCGGTATGTTCGCCAGTTACACCCTCATCGGCTCGGCTCAGCAGCCGAAACCGCGGGTAAGCCCGCCTGATTCGACAACGGGCACAGTGAAGGGAGCCACCATAACCATCCATTACAGCAAGCCCTCGGTTAAAGGCCGGACCATCTGGGGGGCCCTGGTGCCTTATGACTCGGTGTGGCGCGCAGGCGCGAATGAGGCGACGACATTCGAGACTGGCAAGGACATCAAAGTCCAGGGGCAGGTGTTGCCGGCCGGCAAATACGGCTTTTTCCTACTCCCACGGGCCAATGGGGCATGGACGGCGATCTTCAATAAAGTGACGAACCAATGGGGGGCATTCAAATACGACTCGACAAAAGATCAGCTCCGGGTGGACGTAAGTCCAAAAGCTGTCGACCAGTCTGCCGAGACGCTGAATTACCAGATAACCCGCATGGGCTTTTCACTCAACTGGGAAAAGATCTCGATCCCTGTTTCCGTAAAATGATTCTCTATGACGTTTAAAAAAGGACTGCTGATCGCCTTACTCCTACCCTGCGCGGCCGCCCTGTTCGCGCAGGATAAGGACACCACAGGCCGGCCTGCCAGGCTGCTGACCGAAGTCGTCATTTCCTCCAGGGGCCCGACGATCCGAACCGGTCCCGGGAAGAAGGTCTTCGCCGTCAACCAAAGCCTGGTCAGCGTAGGCGGTTCGGCCGCCGACCTCCTGCAAAATGTACCCACCCTGGAAGTAGACCCCAGCGGCAATGTAAGCCTCCGCGGGGCCACCAACCTGAAAGTGCTGGTGGACGGAAAGCGCTCCCTTATCGGCGGCGGCTCGATCACGCAGATCTTGCAATCCCTGCCCGCCAGCGCTATCGACCGGATAGAGATCATCACCAACCCCTCGGCAAAATACGATGCCGAGGGGCAAGCCATCATCAATATCGTACTGAAGAAGAACACAGGATTGGGATCCAACGGCTCTGTCGCGGTGACCGGGGGTACGCGGGATAACTACAACGCGGCTGCATCCATAAGCAATCAGAGCAGCAGGCTGACCTGGTACGGTAATTACAGCTATCAACACCGGAACACCTATAGCAATGGGTTTCAGGATATGACCTTCCTGCAGCCTACCGATGGGGCTTACTACTCCAACGAGACCTTCCCGTCCATTACTATCACCAGGCTGCATTCCGCCAAGGCCGGACTCGACTATACGCTAACGCCCAGGGATATTGTGAGCGTGAGCGGCAGCTATGTTTCCTCCACTACCAACCGTAATGAGCGGCTGACTGTCGACAACCTGGCGGCCGACCAGTCACCCGTTGTGCTCAGCAACCGGCTAAATACCACAACCGGCAATGGTAACAGCTACGACGTGGCGCTGGATTATACCCACAAATTCAACCGGCCGCAAAACGAGCTTTCATTCGACCTCGACTATTCCCGGGGTGTTACCGATAACGGGCAGGTCTATAGCACCGATGTCTATAACCTGAACGGCATTGCCGCGGACTCCACCGCCATCCTGCAGGACACCAAGAAAAGCATCACCAGGAACTACAACATTCAACTGGATTATACGACTCCGGTAAGTAAGAATGGCAGGCTGGAGACCGGTTATCGCAGCCAGCTGAGCTACACAGACAATAGCCAGAAGGATTATGACTTCGATAAGGGAAGCGGACAATACGACCCCGACTACAGCCTCATCAATCGCTTTAAAAGCAACAGCCAGGTGCATGCCGCCTATATCAGCTTCCGCCAGCAGCTCTCTAACTTTAGTTTCCAGTTGGGGGTTCGGGCCGAGCTCGGCCGGTTCAACGCAAACCTGGCCAGCTTCGATTCGCTAGGGAACCCAGCTATGCTTCCAATAACCGTAAATACCCAGGGCCTCTACCCCAGCCTCCTGCTAAAACAACAGCTCGGCGAAGGTCGCCAATTGCAGCTAAGCTATTCCCGCCGGATCAACCGGCCTACAGCACGGGAGCTGAACCCTTTCCTGGACGTCTCCGACCCGGTGAACTATGATGGTGGGAATCCACGACTGCTGCCCGAAGACCTGCATTCGGTAGAGCTCACCTACACCAGGAACTGGTCGAAGGCTTCGCTGACCACGGGATACTATTTTAACCTGGCGGATCATGTCATCAAACATATACAAGTCGATCCGGTGAACGATGTGACCATTACCATCCCTGAAAACCTTAAGCGAGCCATCAATACCGGCCTGGAGCTCATCGGCAATTTCCACCCCTTGAAGGCCTGGGACCTCACTGCCAATGTAAATCTATATGAACGGATCAACGATGGCGACTCCGCGTTCGGGCTAGCCGCCACCCATGGGCTCAGCTGGAACATCAACGTAACCAATAATTTTACTATCGCCAAAGACTTCGCCATCCAGCTGCGGGCCGACTATAAAGCCCCGGAACTCATCTTCCAGGACAGGTACCGCTCCATCTGGGGTCTCGACGCCGGCGCCCGGTATGACCTCTGGCATCACAAAGCCTCTCTCGCCATTAACGGCCGTGATATCTTCAACACCCGCAAGTGGCGCTTTCTGCGGGAAAGCGATGCCCTCCTCCTGAATTTTCAGCGGGAGACCTATAGCGCCAGGGCGGCCATAACGTTTACCTATCGTTTTGGGAAAAGTGGTGGCGATAGCCGGAAACAAAAGAGAACGGACGACCAGCAGGATAAGCGGATCGAAAACCGATAAACTTCCTTACCTTCTCCGTAAAAACTATGGAACAGGTCTCTCCGGGCCCCCTCTTTCACAAGCCCCAGTCCATCGTAGCCGCCAAAAATATCTTGTATGCCGTTCTTTTCCTTACGCTGATCAACTGGGCGATCGGCCAATGGACCACCGATCTTCACCGGCTGGCGCCTGTGCAAAGCATCGTTATCGTCGTTGTAACGGTCGCGATTATTTTCGCCCTTATAAAGAGTATTGGGTTGGGGAAGAAATGGGCCCGCGTAGTTTTGCTGGTCCTTTTTATCATCGGCCTGGCGGCTTTTCCCTGGACCTTGATGGCCCTGTTCAGCGTGAGTATTCTCGTGGCTGTAATGAGTCTCCTGCAGGCTATCCTCCAGCTAATAGCCCTGATCTTCCTGTTTTCCCGCGAAAGTACCTTGTGGTTCGACCGTGTGGAGGAGAAGAAGCGGGACGAGCCTGCGGCCTAGCCAATACTTAATTCGGCTTTCAAAATACCATCTATCTGCCGAATGATATCTTCGAGCTCGAAAGCGCCGCTAGGCTTCTGCAAATAGCGTTTGACGCCTAACAGCTTACATTCTTCCATTTCCTTCTTATGGCCGGTAGGGCTCCAGACGAGCTTTGGAATGCTTAGATAACGGGCATCCGTCAGCAGCTCCCTGAGCAGGTCAGGCGCCTTGGTGTCCGGCAGATCATAGTTCACCAGGATCATAGATGGCAGATCCTTCCAGCTGCGGTTGGCAAGAAAGGTCAGGAACGACTGGCCATCTTCTACCGTCTTTACCGCCGCATAGGCTACATGCTTGTCCAGCTCTACTACAAAGGAATCACAGACACCGGAATCATGATCGGCTAACAGAATATAAGGTAACATGGGCTAATAGTGAATTTAAGGGCGTAAATCATCCAATGCCCTAAAGTTAATAATTTCTTAACATAGAACGAAATTTTTAGCAATTATTGCCCATCCGTCCATCTATTTGCCTAAAATTGCTGGGAATGGTAACTATAAAAAAATCATACAGTCTTCTACTTTTCTGCATCCCGCTTCTCGCCGCCGCGCAGCCGGCCACACAGCATCTCAGCTTCGTTGTCACGATGAACAACCCGGAAGAACACCGGTTTCAGGTGACCATGCATCTCGATCAGCTGCCTGGCGACTCCGTTGACCTCTGTCTGCCCGTGTGGACCCCGGGCTATTACCAACTGATGGACTTTGTCCGTAATCTTAGCGACTTCTCTGTCAAGGACGGCCGGTTCCGTTGGATAAAGCCCGATTCGGCTACCTGGCGCCTGTATGCACGGAAAGGGACGCCGCTGACGATCAGCTATACGATAAAAGCAGAGAAACGTTTTGTTGCCAATCCCTACCTTGGTGCAGACCACGCCTATATCCTGCCGGGCGGTGTATTCCTGTATCCCAGGGGAAGGTTAACACAGCCCGTGAAGGTCCGCGTCGTCCCTGCTCCCGGATGGGATATTGCCACGGGACTGGAGCGGCACGGTGACAGCTATTATGCCAGGGATTTCGATCAGCTCTATGACGCCCCTATCCTGGCCGGAAAGCTAGAGACCTTACCCGTCTTTACCGTTCGCGGTGTTCCTCATATCTTCACGGGAATCGACCTGGGCGACTTCGACAAGACCGCATTTGTACACGACCTCCAGCAGGTCGTAGAAGCCGGCGTCGCCATGATGGGCGATATCCCATATGACCACTATGTTTTTTTGGCTATCGGCGATGGGAACGGGGGGATCGAACATGCCAATTCCTGCTCGCTCAGCTTTAGCGGCAAACACTTCAGCACCGAAGCCGGCCGGCGCAGAATGCTCAGCTTTATTGCCCATGAATATTTCCATCTGTATAATGTCAAATGCATCCGCCCGGTAGAGTCGGGGCCCTTCGACTATCAGCAGGAGAACCGTACCAACCTACTCTGGGTCTCGGAAGGTTTTACCGTGTATTATGAATACCTGCTCAACAAACGCGCGGGGCTCATCACCCCGGATGAGCTATTCCGGTCCCTCGAAAAGAATATCGCCGCCTATGAGAATACTACCGGCCATTCCTATCAATCGCTGACTGAAGCCAGCTATGCGACCTGGTCCTATGGCCCCTTCGGCGGATCCCTGGAAAGATCGATCTCGTATTATGACAAAGGACCGGCCGTCGCCATGCTGCTGGATCTCGCCATCCGGCATGAGACGGCAAACCGCCATTCCCTGGACGATGTCATGGTGCTGCTTTATCGCAAATTCTATCAGCAAAAAAAACGTGGCTTCTCCGACGCTGAATTCCGCCAGGCCTGTGAGACCATCGCAGGCGCCTCGCTGGACGACGTCTTCAGCTACGCAACCACCACCAGGGACCTCGATTATAATAAATACCTGGCTTACGCCGGCCTCACATTGGAACGCCAGGAGAAGGTGTTTCATATCCACCCGCTGCCAGCGGCAGATAGTCTGCAAAATGCTATTCGTGATTCGTGGATGCGCTAACTGCACTCAAACTAAACAAATTATACCCTGCAAGGTATAATATTTAAATTTCCGGAAAATCTATACCCTTTAAGGTATAATTTACATAAAATAGCATATATTTATACCCTATAAGGTATACAATGACTAATCTAGCGAAGACTATAAAGGAAAAACGAAAGACAAATGGGCTGACCCAGTTGGATCTCGCCCTAAAATCAGGCTTAGGCCTACGCCTGGTAAGAGAAATTGAGCAAGGCAAAACCTCCATGCGAATGGACAAGGTCAATCAGCTATTGTCCCTTTTTGGTATGGAGCTTATCCCGGCCCAAAAAACAAAAGACCATGAGTAAGACCGGGAAAGTATATTATGAAAAAAAGTTGGCCGGCTCGCTTATCCGCGATATCCTGACCTATTCCGAGCTCTCTAAAGGATCACCCGCCTTCCAACCCGTCGACCTCCAGGCCATCGTCCAAAATATCCAGAATGAGTTCTACGGGCATTCCCGGCGAGGGCTCGATCTTCCACATCGTGCTGCCGGTTCATCACACGATAGCGCCTGTCGCGTGAGGTTACTTCAATTGTTTTAATGCCTTAGAAATATCTACACCCTTACCGAGCACCGGCTTAAAAAGCTCGCCTTCGGCTTTTATGCGCGCCAACGCACTGCCGATCGTGAATTGTGACATTTTCAAGCCCTTCTTCACTTCCTCCCAATGCAAAGGCATGGAGACGGTAGCCCCCGGCTTTGGCCGCACAGCATAGGGGGCCGCAAGAGTGGCCTTCGGCCTGTTCTGCAGAAAGTCGACATAGATCTTTCCCTTCCTTTTTTGCGTCATCCGTTCTATGCTTGTAAGCTCAGGCAAAGCCGCATGGACCTTCGTAGCGATCAGCCTGCCGAATAGCTGGCATTCTTCGTACGTATATTTCGCGCCCAGGGGAATATAGATATGGATCCCGGTAGACCCGGACGTTTTAGGATATCCAACGACCTTGATTTCATCCAGCACCTTCTTAGTCATTTGCGCCACCTGTATGACCTGCTCGAAGGTATTCTTCTCTGTAGGGTCCAGATCGATGATACACCAATCCGGGTTATCAGGCTTGTGAATGGTACTGTTCCAGGGATTCATTTCGATAGCCCCCATGTTAGCCATCCACAGGATGCTGGCTTCATCCTCGACCACAAGGAAATTCTTGTCTTCCCCTTCGCTGGTATGATAAGGAAATTGTTTGATCCAGTCCGGCGCCGTCGCGGTGACGTCCTTATGGTAAAAGCTCTTCCCATCGATCCCATTGGGAAAGCGGTTCAGGGACTGCGGCCGGTCTTTAAGATAAGGAAGGATATATTCTGCTACCTGGTAATAATAATTCAGCAGATCCCTTTTTGAATACCCTTCCTTCGGCCAGAAAAGCTTACTAAGATGACTAAGCTTCAATTCATGCCCGCTGACCAATTTGACCTGCGTTTCCTCTTTCGGGTTGAGCAACGACTTCCGTTCACCTTTTCCTGGTTTTAGCCGAATGGCAGGCCCAACGGCTTTTTCGGCCGGCAGTGCCAGTTCGGCCGGCAGCGCGACTTCAGCATGGACGTCTTTTGCGGCCTTGTCTTCCCGCATCCCCATGAACGAGGGATGGCGCATCACCCCATCCGCGGTCATCTCCGCATAGCTGACCTCGCATACCAGGACGGGCTTTAACCAGAACGCTTCTGCATGCGGCGGATTACTCCGGAAGCGGGAAGGTTCGTTTACATTAGGAGCGGTGCTAAAAGGCGCCTTGGCGGCATGCAACGGCTTAAATTGCTTCATCATCTCCTTTTGGGTCTTGTCGTTGAACCCGGTGCCGATCTTTCCGATGTACTTCAGCTTACCCTTTTCATAGACCCCGACCAGCAACGAGCTAAAGGGTTTCGGCGAGCCCTCGTTCTTCGTATACCCCCCGATCACTACTTCATGCCTTTTGTGAACCTTGATCTTCAGCCAATCCCTGGCACGGTCTCCCGGCCGGTAAATACTGTCTGCCCTTTTAGCGATAATGCCCTCCAGACCCATTTTGGCCGCTGCCGCAAGGAATTCCGTAGCAGAGGTCTCGAAATTCAGGCTTTCCCGGATGATACCTTCCGCCGGCAAGAGATCATGCAACATCTTCCGGCGCTCTATTAGCGGCAGCTCCATCAGGTTATAGCCATTGAGCCAGAGGAGATCGAAGACATAATACACCAGATCCCCATCAGCCTCGCTCCGCCAATTCTGCAAAGCGCCGAAATTGGTGACGCCATCGTCCCTAACCACCGCTATCTCCCCGTCAAGGACGGCATGTATCCCTAGCTTCTGCAGGGCATCGTGTACAGGATAGAATTTATCGTTGAAAGACTTATTATTCCGGGAGATGAGGTCTACTTTGTTCTTATTGCAGCGCGCTATGGCCCGGTACCCATCCCATTTGATCTCATATAGCCAGCCGGGTTCATCCACGGGCTTATCTACCAGCGTGGCCAGCATCGGGCTTACAGTCTTAGGAAAAGCGGCTTTCCTCCCGGTGTGCATGTGTTTGGATGATTTCATCGTATTATTGGGTTTGCATGAAGCATGCAATTAGTTTACCCAAAAGCAGCGCCAAACCCCACTTTCCCCCTACATTTGTTCACAAAAGCTACCTCAGGACAGTCAATACCTTCCACAGAATGGCCAACGCCCCCTATATTGCCCTCGCGGACGACGACGCCGACGACCAGGAAATGCTGGCTCACCGCATCCTCAAAAAACACCCGGGTATCCCCATTAAGTTTTTTGGTGACGGACAGGAGGTTACCCGCTATCTCGAAAATTGTCCCACCGCCGACCTCCCCGCCCTACTGATCCTCGATTATAAAATGCCCCTCCAAACCGGAGCCGACGTCCTAAAAACCATCCAGGCCGACAAGCGCTACGATGCCGTCCATAAGATCGTCTGGAGCACCTCCGGCAACAATCAATACGTCTCCGAATGCATGCGGTATGGAGCCGAGAAATACTTCACCAAGCCCAACGACATCCGACAGCTGGACGACATCGTCAGCCAGCTGTCCGAGATACTTCGCGGTGTTTAAACTCATTCATCCTGGTCTTACACCCTTTCTTACGGCTGTCCCGCCCCACCGGACGATCCATACACCTGTCCAGTCGCATAGCTCGCGTCCTCAGCCGCCAGCTGCACATAAATAGACGCCAGCTCCGCCGGTTGTCCCGGCCGTCCTAAGGGTGTCTTGCCGCCGAATTTCTTGATCTTTTCCTGCGTGGCTCCGCCGCTGACCTGCAAGGCCGTCCAGATAGGTCCTGGAGCTACGCCATTGACCCGGATGCCTTTGGGCGCGAGCTGCTTGGCGAGCGATTTCACATAATTCATCGTCGCCGCCTTGGTCTGCGCATAGTCATATAGATCAGGCGAGGGGTCGTATGCCTGTTCGGACGTCGTGCCGATGATCACCGACCCTGGCGCCATATGGGGCAATGCCGCCTTGATGATCCAAAAGGGCGCATAGATATTCGTCTTCATCGTCCAGTCGAACTCCTCGTCAGAGATATCTAAAATGGACGCATGGGACTGCTGCCGCCCCGCATTGCTGACGAGGATGTCCAGGCCGCCGAGGCCCTTCACGGCCTCTTCTACGAGTTTCTTACAAAAGGCCGGGTCGCGCAGGTCGCCCGGAATGGCGATCGCCTTGCGGCCTTCCGCTTGGATCAGCTCGATGACCTCCCGGGCGTCGGGCTCTTCCGTCGGATAGTAGTTGATGGCCACATCGGCTCCTTCCCGTGCATAGGCAATCGCCGCCGCCCGACCCATGCCCGAATCCCCGCC
>JAMFRX010000760.1 GCA_026224995.1 Puia dinghuensis | reverse complement strand
TTCAGCGCGCCGGAAAAAGAGATCAATGAGCTTACAAAAGGAGTGCAGAGCGAGCTCAAGGTGACCAACCTCACCTTCCGCATTCCCGGCTATCCCTATACGATAGAGCACCTGAACCTGCACGCTGCCATGAAGAATGGCCAGGTACAGCTGGATACCCTTTCGTTCAACGTCGGGCAATCCGATTTCCATCTGGACGGCACGCTCAGCGACCTCCCGGCCTTATTCCATCAGCAGGAGAAGCCAGTGGTACTGACCCTGAATGCCCGCAGCGGCAAAATAGCACTCAAGGAGCTGCTTCACGGCGACGAAGAGGTCCACGATTTGAACATCGGGCTCTCCCTGGAGACCTCGGTCTACGAGCTGCAGCATCCGAAGCCCTTGCCAAAGGGCAGCTTCAGGATCCAAAACTTCTCTGCGGCGTTCAAGCATTATCCACATGCCTTTCATGATTTCGGCGGACAGCTCACGATCAACGACACCGCCCTGCTGCTCAGGAACCTTACCGGCAGCATCGACAGCAGCGATATCCGTTTCAGCGGCCGGGTCATCGACTATGCCCTGTGGTTCGAAAAGATAAAGAAAGGAAGGACGCAGATCGCGTTCGACCTGAAGTCGCAACGGCTGGCCCTGCACGACCTGCTGGGCGGCACGGGAGAGAGCTATCTCCCAAAAGACTATCGGCATGAAGTCCTGTCGGGCGTCTGGCTGCGATCGAAGATCGACCTGCGTTATGATTCCGTCTTCCAGTTCGCCAATGTCAGGATCGCCAATATCTCCGGTTCATTAAAGCAGCATCCTATCCGGCTGGACAGCATCAGCGGCAATATAAAATTCGGGATCGACAACTTCGTGAAGATCGACACGCTCAGGGGAAGGATCGGGAACAGCGACTTCAACCTTTCCATGCGGCTATACGCCGGTAAGGATACCGCGCGGCGGAAGAAAGAGAACTTCCTGCAATTCAGCTCGCAGCTGCTGGACGTCGACCAGCTGAGCAATTATGTGGCGACGGCAGAGGCCGCGGAACAGGAGGAGACGGCGCTGCAGGCGGCCGCGCCCCCCACGGCGCATGCCGATGCCTTCAACATCTTCAGCATCCCCTTTATCGACTTCAACGCAGCCGTCAGCATCGGCAGGTTGCGGTATCATCGGCTGGGCATCAAAAACCTGAACACTACGCTCCGGATGACGGCCAGCCAGCAGCTCTACCTCGATACCCTGAACCTGGAAATAGCCGGGGGAAAGATCGGCGCCCGGGCGCATTTTAATGGCGCGGACCCCAGGAAGATCTATCTGAAGAGCAGGATCTGGGTACAGGACGTCAATCTCCAGAAGCTGCTGCTAAAAGCGGATTACCTCGGCCAGGATTATGTCATCAACAAGAACGTGCAGGGGACGCTTACCGGCGAGATCAAGAGCTATGTGCAGGTCCACCCCGACCTCACACCCCTGATCGACCAATGCGAAGCACAGCTGAATGTGGAGATCCGCAACGGCATGCTGGTGGATTTCGCACCCATGCAGGCTATGTCCGGCTACTTCGGGGATAAGAACCTGAAGATGGTGCGGTTCGACACGCTCAGGAACGTGCTGACCTTCAAAAATGGCGCGTTGACGATACCTGGAATGAATATCAATTCCTCCCTGGGCTTTATGGAGGTATCCGGCACACAGTCCATGGATATGCATATGGAATATTTTCTGCGCATCCCGCTCAAACTGGTGACACAGGTGGGCTTTCGCAAGCTCTTCGGCAAAAAACAGGAGGAAGTGGATCCGGACCAGGTAGATGCCATAGAATACCGGGACAAGGACAAGCGTGTCCATTTCATCAACCTTCGCATCAGCGGTCTCCCCGATGATTACAAAGTCGCTTTGGGTAAGTCCAAAAAGTCCTGATCCATAGTCCACGGGCCTTCGGTCAGCCGATAGCCGGCGCCGGCAATACCCTGATCAGGGGCCTGAAGCCCAGCAGCACCTTCGACCGCCAGGGGATCAACGGGTCGAAACGATCCGGCGTCAGGAAGAGCACCACCGTCGTCAGCAATGGAAAAAGCGCGAAGACCATGCATGCGCTCAGGACATCCATGTTGTCACGGAAATCGCCCGTGGGTCGCGACACGAACCACCAATGGAGGTAATAGATGACATAAGGGCTGCCGACAATGGTAAAGAGTCCCTTGAAGAACTGTCCCCTGCTCAATACCAGGTGAGGGCCTTTGAACTCGGCCAGGAAAAGCGCTTCTTCTTCCAGCTCGTATAGCTCATGCTTATAAAAGCTGGGGACTATGGATGCGTAAAGCTGCTCGAATTCTTCCCCCTCATCCAACCGCTCTTCCACCAGGATGCAGATATGATCGACCAGGTTGTCCTGCAAGCCCTGCAGCCGGATGCCATGCGCCCGGACATCCTCGATGATATAGTCCACTTGGTCGTCGGTGAGCGTTGCCATTTATATCGTTTTTGATTTTAGATCCAATAACAAGGTCATCGTTTGTACGAAAGAGGCCAGCTCGTTCACTTTTTCTTTGGCCTTCGCCTTACCTGCCAGGTTCAGGCTATAATATTTCCGTACCCGTTTCCCGATGTATTCTAATTCCGTGGTCACCAGCCCGTCGGCCTCGAGACTGTGTAACGTCGGGTACAAGGCTCCTTCGGTGATCTGTATCTTATCCTGGGTCAGCTCTTTTACCGTCTGCGTGATCTCGTAGCCATACATCTTTTTGTTGTCCACGAGCAGCTTCAACACAATGGTCTTGAGCGTACCTTTGAGTAGTTCTGTAGAGTATACCATATCTAAATATACATAGAATTCAGATGCATATGCTTTTTCGTTTTCCGCCCGTATCGGTCGACGCCCGCGACACCAGCTTTCTGGCCATGGACACCGCCACCTATGCCAAGTACAAGCAAGTCAACAGGGTTGGCAAGCGGACAGTATTCCTGACCGAGCACACGCTGGTTTTCACCATCAGCGGGACCAAACTGCTGCATCTGCCGGGACGAGTGCTCGCCGTAGAGCCCAACAGCGTTGTCCTGCTGAAGCGCGGCATCTATATCATGGCCGAATATGTAGAAGAAGGTCTCGACTTCCAGGCGCTCATGCTCTTTCTGCCGGTGCGGCTCATACGGGAGTTCGCGCTACGGCAGGAACGGGAGTTCGCGTTGCCACGGCAGTCTGGTGACAGCCCCTGCGTCGTGCTTCCTTCCAATGAATTGCTCGACAGCTTTCGGGAACAATACCGGCATTATTTCGGGAAAGCCCTGCCAGACATGGAACAGCTGCTCTCGGTGAAATTGCAGGAACTGCTCCTCCTGCTGCTGGCCACGGAGCAGCGCGACCAGGTCATCGCGTTCCTGCGATCCGTCCTGCGTGAAGAACCGGAAGACCTGGCTTATATTGTACGGACCCATCTCTTTCAGCCCCTGAAGCTGGAAGAGTTGGCGACACTCTCCAATCGCAGCCTGGCTACATTTAAGCGGGATTTCCTCCGCCACTACCAATGTTCGCCGCGCCAATGGATCAATCGCCACCGCCTGCAGCACGCTCGAATGCTCCTGCAGCGCACGGACCAGCAGGTCTCGGCGATTGCGCTGTCCTGCGGCTTTGAGAGCACTTCGCATTTCATCCGCATCTTCCGCAAGGAGTTTGGTTCCACGCCGCAGGCATTGCGAGCCGAAAAAGCTATATCCTGAGCTTTTTGCGCGATCGATCCCTTTCCCACGGCGCTAGCTTTGTGTTATGAAAATTCTCTTGATTGGTGGACATGGCACCATTGGTAAAAAAGTCGCCGCCGCTCTTTCCCCCAGACATGACCTCATCATAGCCGGCCGCCAGTCCGGCGCCGAGCGGGTGGACATCTCTTCCGCCGCGTCGATCGAAGCCCTCTTCCGTCGGGTCGGGTCCATCGACGCCTGTATCTGCACCGCGGGAACGGGCTATTATGGAGACTTCCAGACGATGACGGAGGAGGACATGCTGGCAGGCATTCGCGGAAAATTGCTGGGACAGGTGAACGTAGTGTTGATCGGCAAAGGCTATCTCACGGCAGGCGGCTCCTTCACACTCACCTCGGGCATCGCCTCGGAGCAGCCCGCCCGCAACGGGACTACGGTAGCGATGATCAATGGTGCTGTAAACAGCTTTGTGTTGGGAGCAGCCCAGGAATTACGACACGATCAGCGCGTCAACGCAGTAAGCCCGGGCCTGGTGGAAGACTCCATGAAACGATACGGGCACCTGTTCCCGGGTTACAACACCGTGCCCATGGACCGGGTAGCCAATGCTTATGTGCTCAGCGTAGAGGGGGCCGTCAATGGCAAGATCATCAAGGCCTGGGCATAAGCCTGTTGGGCAAAATCTTCTACACCGCCCGCGGCAGAACCTGTTCAAGCCGGGGCTGGCATCGCGTTTGAACTAGTATAGTCATTAGCTCACTAAAATGTACGACTATGACCAACAAAACTTACAGGCTGACCCGCATCGGTGTAGTGGCCGCCTTCGTGGTATCGGGAGCGGTAGCCTGCAACAACAGCGACTACAAGACCAGCGACAATAGCCCTGGCGCGGACAGCGGGACCCGCCGGATCAGCACGACGACGGTGCCTGCCGATTCGATTGCCATTGAGGGCAGCGCCGCTGCCGGGACTATGACCCCTGCCGCCGGGACTGCAGTTCCCGCCACCGGTACCGTGAAGGCTGCCACGGCTTCGCCAGCCGCCGAACCCGCGCCGGTTTCGAGCGCTCCTACCGCAGCCGTGACGCACCCAGGCGAAAAGCCCTCTACGAAAGGCAAGTTCTCCCGTGGACGTGTGTCCATCACGATGCCGAAAGTATATGGCTCAGCCCAGGTAGCGCCGAGGTTTCCGGGCGGCCAAAATGGGTTGGATAGCTATATCAATAACCACGTGAATTATCCGCAGAAAGCCATCGACGACGAAGTATCGGGCATAGTACATATCAGCTTCGTCGTGGACGAGAACGGTAAGGTGACCAAAGCCAGGATCGTAGAGGGAAATAACGCGGGAGATGGACTGGACAAGGAAGCCCTCCGTATCGTGAACGCCATGCCTGTCTGGACGCCTGGTAAGGTCAAGGGAAAGAACGTAAGGGTGCGCATGGAGCTGCCCATTTCGTTCCAGGTAGAAAGCTAGATTTTTTTTAGCTTTGGTCTATGACAGCAAAAGAGATCATGGCCGACCTGAAAGCCCACGGTGACGAGAAGATCAAAGCGATCTTGCTCAGACATAGCGTCCGCGAGCCTCTGTTCGGGGTAAAGGTGGAGCATCTGAAGACCATTCAGAAGAAGGTGAAGGTGGATTACGGGCTTTCGCGCGAGCTCTATGCCACCGGCAATGCGGATGCCATGTACCTCGCTGGATTGATCGCCGACGACCCCAGGATGACGGACAAGGACCTTC
>JAMFRX010000759.1 GCA_026224995.1 Puia dinghuensis | reverse complement strand
GTCGCGCCTCCATCGACCCGCAGCTCCTTCAGGACGATACCGCTGTCCGCCTCCATGGCCTTCAGCACATCGTAGGTCTGATAGGCGACGCTTTCCAACGCGGCCCTCGCAATATGCGCTTTCGTCGTACCCCGCGTCATCCCGAAGAGGCTGCCTCGCGCATAAGGGTTCCAATGCGGGGCGCCCAGTCCCGCAAACGCGGGGACAAGATACACTCCTTGCGTGTCCTCAACCTCCCCGGCCAGCGCCTCTACCTCGCCCGAAGACCGGATGAAATGCAATCCGTCCCGCATCCATTGTACTACCGCCCCGGCAATAAAAATGCTGCCTTCCAGAGCATACTCCGTCTTGCCCTCCCGCGTCCAGGCAATAGTGGTGATCAGCTGGTTCTTGGATCGCACGGCCTCTGTACCCGTATGCATCAGGAGGAAACAGCCCGTGCCATAAGTGTTCTTTACCATCCCGGGCTGCGTGCATAATTGACCGAATAGGGCCGCCTGCTGGTCCCCGGCAATGCCGGCAATAGGCATCCCGATGGAGCCCGGCGCCATGATGCTCCCCGTCGCGCCATACACCTCGCTGGAGCTGCGGACCTCCGGCAGCACCGCGGCCGGGATATCAAAAAGGCGAAGCAGCTCGGTATCCCATTGCCCGCTATGAATATTGAGCAGCATCGTCCGCGAAGCATTCGTGCTGTCGGTAAGATGCAGCTTTCCAGCCGTCAGCTTCCATACCAGCCAGCTGTCCACCGTCCCGAATGCCAGCTCACCCTTCTCCGCCCGGGCTCTCGCCCCGGCGACATTATCCAATATCCATTTAAGCTTGGTGGCGGAAAAATAAGCGTCGATCACCAGACCCGTCCTTTCCCGGATCATCGCCTCCAGCCCCCGCGCCTTGAGCTCGTCGCAAAAGCCGGCCGTACGCCGGTCCTGCCAGACAATAGCCGGATGAATGGGCCGGCCGCTGGCCCTGTCCCATACGATCACCGTCTCGCGCTGATTGGTGATGCCAATGGCGGCTATGTCCCGGGTGGTGACATTGCCTTTGGCCAGCACTTCGGCCAGAACCCCATACTGCGAAGACCAGATCTCCTCTGCGTCATGCTCCACCCAGCCCGGCTGGGGATAATATTGGCGGAATTCCTTCTGCGCCATCTGCCTGATCTGACCATTGCGGTCAAACAGAATAGCCCTCGAGCTCGTCGTGCCCTGATCTAAAGAAAGGATGTAAGCTGCTGGCATGTAATCGTCATTTGTATCTGTAATGTAGGAAAACCCCCAATTTTTTTTGATAAAAAAAGAATTGGGAGTATATTTGCGTAAGCACTTACGTAATTAATATCTTTGTTATGGACTTTTATGAAACTACCGGCAAAATGGCCTTAGGCAGCCGCCTCCGCCGCCTCAGCGAGCAAATGACCGAACAGGCCGCAGGGATCTACGACCTCTACCAGGTAGACCTCCAGCCCAAATGGTTCCCCGTCTTCTACTGCCTCTCTTCCACCGAAGAAAAATCGATAACCGACATCGCCCGCGAGATCGGACACACCCACCCCTCCGTCAGCCAGATCGTCCGCGAGATGGCGGTAAAAGGCTATGTCATGGAAAAGAAAGGCGAAGCGGACGGCCGCAAGAACTTTGTAATGCTTTCCCCAACGGGCAGCCAGGTAAGGCAAAAGATGCAGCCCCAGGTGGACGACGTCACCTCAGCCATCGAAAAGGCCATGAAGGAAACACACCAGGACCTCTGGAAAGCCATAGGGGAGTGGGAGCTCCTGCTGGAGCAAAAGAGCCTGCTGCACCGCGTGCGGGAAGAGAAAAAGACGCGCGAAAGCACCCAGGTGGAGATCGTCGCCTACACCCCGGCCTACCAGCCCGCCTACCGCCAGCTCAACGAAGAGTGGATCACCAAATATTTCCGCATGGAAGAAGGCGATTATAAAGCCCTCGACCACCCACAGGAATATATCCTCGACAAAGGCGGCTATATCTACATCGGCCTGTACAAAGGCGAACCCGTGGCCGCCTGCGCCCTCATCCCGATGTCCGACGGCGGATTCGAGCTGGCCAAGATGGCGGTATCGCCAAAAGCTCAGGGACTCGGCATCGGCTACCTCATCGGCAAAGCCTGCATCGACAAGGCCCGCAACCTCGGCGCCCCCCGTGTCTATCTGGAAAGCAATACCACCCTCAAAGCCGCCATCAACCTCTACCATAAGCTCGGATTCCGCAAGGCCGCCGGCCCCCCTTCACCCTACGAACGCGCCAACATCCAGATGGAGCTGGTCTTCTAGGCTGCCTGCCCGGCCCACCCGCCGCCCCAAAAAAATATTTTTGGGGGAATCCTTGCCCATCCCAACATTTCCCCGTTACTTTGTATTTCAAAGTGCTTTTATGAACACCCAAAGCCCGACGGAGCAATCTCTTGAAACCCTGCAGGACATCAAACGGATGATGGAACGCTCCTCCCGTTTTATCTCCCTCAGCGGACTCAGCGGCGTGAGCGCCGGCATCTGCGCCCTCGTCGGCGCTTACATTGCCCACGGCTGGATCCATTCCTACATAACCGATCTGACCGCCAAAGCCTTCCAGGAAGACGCTGCAACCCGCAACAGCTTCGAACTACAGATGCTGGCCCTGGCAGGAGGCGTCCTCATAGCCGCACTGCTCACCTCCACCTGGTTCACCTGGCGCAAAGCCCGTAAGAGTAAGCTGCCCATCTGGGACCACGCCTCAAAAAAGCTGGCCGTCAATATGGCCATTCCCCTGGCCGCCGGCGGCTTCTTCGTCATGGGATTGCTGAGCCACGCAGGCTGGCCTTACGTAGCCCCCGCCTGCCTCGTATTCTATGGCCTGGCCCTGGTCAACGCCAGCAAGTACACGCTCACCGATATCCGCTACCTGGGATTTCTGGAAATAGCATTAGGCATTATCAATATCTATTTTCCGCATGACGGGTTGTACTTTTGGACGGCCGGCTTCGGCGTGCTGCATATCATCTACGGACTGATCATGTGGTGGAAATACGAGCGAACATGAAGAACCCCATCGGAAATTTAAATAAGATCTTCGATAGCCGCATCCGAATGGGTGTGATGAGCATCCTATTGGTCAACACAGAGGTAAGCTTCAACGATCTCAAGCAGCTGCTGGAGCTCACGGACGGAAACCTCGCCTCCCACCTCATCAACCTGGAGGAAAACGGGTTCATCAAGGTTCATAAAGGCTTCATCGGCCGCAAGACGAATACTACCTATTCG
Source organism: Puia dinghuensis (assembly GCA_026224995.1). GTDB lineage: Bacteria > Bacteroidota > Bacteroidia > Chitinophagales > Chitinophagaceae > Puia > Puia dinghuensis_A. The sequence goes on along the minus strand of JAMFRX010000759.1, from coordinate 8,076 downwards.
ATCACCAAAGCCGGAGAAAAAGCATTCAAAGATCACCTGGAAGCGCTGGAGAGCATGATCCGCGGAGTTCACAAAGGATAACCGACTATTTTTTTTGACCCAACACTCTGAAATACAAAGCACTTTTATAAATCGAAAATTATGATACGACTTCGCCCCCTGACTTCCGGCATCCTCGGCATTACCCTCATGCTGCCGGCCACCTGGTTCCTGCTGACCATCCTGGCAAGACTCTGCTTCGGAACAAAAGCCTTGTACTACTACATCGCCCCTTCCTTCCTGCAGTCGCCTTTCGACCTCTTCGCCTTTCACAAAGCCCAGTTCATCATCATCTGCCTGTTGATAGCAGCAGGCTCCAACGCTCTGGCCATCCTCCAGTTCCACCTGGTGCAGTCCCCGCACGGCCCGCAGGTCCAGGTATCGCGCCGCCGCAACTGGCTGAATACCGCCATCGCTCTGCAAAGCCTCCTGCTCCTGATCATGCTGACCGCCTATACATTCATCCAGCATTTGCGCTACTAAAAAAACGGCCATGAAAATTAAGATGATCCTCCCGGCGCTCACCGAAGCGAAGAGCCCCTTTTGGCGGCCGATAAAATATTCCCTGTTCCCGCCTTTAGGATTGGCCACGCTGGCGGCCTATTGCAGTCCGGATGACGATATTTCGCTCCAGGACGAACACGTAGAAGAGCTAAGCCTCGACGATGCCCCGGACCTGGTTGTCATCCAGGTCTATATCACCAATGCTTTCAGGGCTTATGCTATCGCAGACAGGTATCGCAGCCGGGGCGCATACGTATGCCTGGGAGGATTGCACACCAGTTCTTTGCCGGATGAAGCCGTCCTGCATGCTGATAGCATCTTCATCGGCCCCGGCGAAGACACCTTCCCGCAATTCCTGAAGGATTTCCAAAACAAATGCCCCCGTAAGATATACCACAACAAAGAAAGAGATATCCAGACCATCCCGCCGATCCGCCGCGACCTTATAAAACGCGCACGCTACCTTGTTCCTAACTCCATAGTCGTCTCACGCGGCTGCCCCCACCACTGTGATTTCTGTTACAAAGATGCTTTTTTCGAAGGCGGCCGCTCCTTCTATACCCAACGCGTCGATGCCGCCCTTGCTGAGATCGATCGCCTTCCCGGTCGCCATCTCTATTTCCTGGACGACCACCTGCTGGGTAATCAGCGCTTTGCCAACGCCTTATTTTCAGGCATGCAGGGAATGAACAGGGTCTTCCAGGGCGCATCTACCATCGACGCCATACTCCGGGGAGACCTGATTGAGCAAGCCGCGAAAACCGGCATGCGCAGCGTATTCATAGGATTCGAAACCCTCAGCAAAGGCAACCTGGTCCAGAGCAATAAACGCCAGAACATCGGCAAGGATTATGAGCTGGCTATCCAGCGTCTCCATTCACTGGGGATCATGATCAACGGCAGCTTCGTATTCGGACTGGACGAAGACGACCCACACGTGTTTCAACGAACAGTGGAATGGGCAGTCAAAAACAGCTTGACGACTTGTACCTTCCATATCCTCACCCCTTACCCCGGTACCCGCCTTTTCAAGGACATGGAAGCACAAGGCCGCATCTTACACCGCAACTGGGATCAGTACGATACCCGGCAGGTGGTCTATAAGACTACCGGGCTCTCAGCTCTTGAGCTCAAACAGGGCTACGATCAGGCCTACCGCTCCTTCTACTCCTGGAGTAATATTTGCCGCGCCAGCCTTGGACACGATAACCTCAAACATATGCTAAAACACTTTGCCTACGCAGGCGGCTGGAAGAAGTTCGAACCGCTTTGGAATTTCATGATCAAAACGCAGGGCCTCAACAAAATGCTCCCCCTGCTGGAGGCCATCCTCTCCAAAGTAAAGAAAAAGGACGCCGGGGAACCGCTTTCACCTTTCCCCGCAATCGCGTAAATTTAAACCATGAACATGCAGCCTGAAAAATTCTCCATCCGCAGCCGGATCAAAAGCTTCTCTCATGCCCTGGCAGGCCTGAGGCAATTCGTCGGCCGGGAACACAATGCCCGTATCCACGTGGTGGCGACCCTCGCAGTCATCGTCGTAGCTTTTCTCCTGCATGTCTCCTATACCGAAGCCGCCATCCTCGCCATCGTGACCGGCCTGGTCTGGGTCGCAGAGATCGTCAACACCTGCGTGGAAAGACTGTCTGATCTCATCACCCGGGAGCGCCATCCCGAAATAAAGCTCGTAAAAGACCTCGCCGCCGGCGCCGTCCTCACCGCCGCCATCACAGCAGTGGTGGTAGCATTGCTCATCTTCATACCCAAGATCATATGACACCTGATACCTTATCGCCCGCCAGGCCCTGGATGCCCATTCTGTTACGTTCCGAGATCGGCCGCCTCCTGGCCGCCTCGACAGCTTTCAGCTGCGTGCTCGTCGCACTGCGGATCTTCCGCAGCCATAGCCCGATCTTCATCTTCATGGTCTGGAACCTCTTCCTGGCCTATATCCCCTACGCCCTGTCGACCTGGCTCACCCGCCGTCAGCATGCCGCCCGCCCCAAAACACCCCGATCGCGCTTGTGGGCGCTCACGATCGCCCTCGTCTGGCTGCTCTTCATCCCCAATACCTTTTACATCCTCACCGACCTCTACCATCTTGTCGACCGCCAGCACCCCCGCGTACCGGAATGGTTCGACCTGGTCCTCATCTTCTCCTTCGCCTGGAACGGCCTCCTGCTAGGCGTATTATCGGTGCGCCAGATGGAAAAGCTGCTTCTGTATAAGAACGCTTTCTATAGCAATGTCTTCGTGTTCGCTGTCATGTTTCTCAGCGCCCTCGGTGTCTATACGGGCCGCTACCTCCGCTACAACAGCTGGGATGTCCTATCCAATCCATTTCAGCTCACAGCAGACATGCTGAACATGATCACCCATCCCCTGCAAAATCACCAGGCCTGGAGCATGATCGCCTGCTTTACTATCCTCCTCAGTTTTATCTATCGTATGCTTAAAAAAATGGCCCAGGCCCTGGCATAAGTAATTCTTAATCATATAAACCCCCGATCATGGAAAACACGAACGGGTTCTGGAAGAATTCCAGGATCCTCTTCAAGAGCGCTCTCATTTGCGCACTCATCCTCCTGTTGCTGATACCCACTGCATTTATTCAGTCTCTCGTATCAGAACGACAGCAAAGACAGCAAGATGCCATCAAAGAGATTAGCGCCCGCTGGGCCGGTTCGCAGACAGTTACCGGACCGGTCATCGGCATCCCTTATCTCGACGCCACCAGCACGCCTGCGCAAAAAGTCAAACGCTGGGCCTATTTCCTGCCTGACAAGCTCAACATGAACACCCACCTGCTGCCCGAAAAAAGATATCGGGGCATTTTCCAGGTTATCGTGTACACGGCAGAGATAGACATCCGGGGCAGTTTTGACAGCCTTCATCTCGAAGAACTGGGGCTGTCTTCCAGTGATATGCTCTGGAAGGAAGCCGCCCTCTTCTTCGACGTCACCGACGTCCAGGGATTGAACGAGGATATAGTGATGCACCTTCAAACATCGGATCACGTTACCCAGTCGGCCGATCTTACGCTGAGGTCGAAACTCACCACCAGCCAGTTCAAAGCCCCACTAAGCGCTTCCTTGCCGGACTGGATAACACCAGGATCCCAGTCCCTCTATTTTTCCTCTGCCATCCGGCTCAAAGGCTCCGGTAACCTGCTTTTCGTCCCCAGTGGCCGGGAAACAAAGATCTCCGCCTCCTCCGCCTGGTCCACCCCGAGCTTTACCGGCAGCATCTTGCCCGACCTGCGAACGGTGAAAGACACTGGGTTCATAGCAGACTGGAAGGTATTAGCCCTTAACCGCAAATTTCCGCAGCAATGGAAACAGGATTACTACGACCTCGGCGGCTCTGCCTTCGGCGTCAACCTTCTCGTGCCGGTGGACACTTATCAGCAGACTACCCGTTGTGTCAAGTATTCCATTCTCATCATTGTGCTCACCTTTGCCGCCTTCCTGCTCATCGAATGGATATACAGCCTTGTCATCCACGCATTCCAATACGTCCTGGTGGGCTTTGCCCTCTGTATCTTCTACACACTGCTGCTGTCCTTATCCGAATATTTCGGCTTCGGCCCTGCTTATGTCACGGCGGCGGCAGCGACTATCGGCCTCATCGTCTGGTATGTAAACAGCCTGCTGCATTCTTCGAAGATATCCCTGTTCGTTACTTTCCTGCTGGCTTTGCAATATGGCTTCGTGTACTTCCTGACCCAACTGGAAGATTATGCCTTGCTTATGGGCAGCATAGGGCTCTTCATTATCCTGGCGCTCGTCATGTACTTTTCTCGAAAAATAAAATGGGAGCAGGGGAATTTGTAATTAAAAATCGACCCCCATCGATACATTTAGCACCGGCTTATTGCCAAAGAAGGTATTCATCTGCCAGCCCGCGTCAAATCGCAGGAAATAGCCCAGCAGCGTGCTCCTGGCTCCGAAACCATAGCCGCCCGCAAAAGGCCCGATGCCCCCCGCCTTAACCAATACGGTGAGGCTGGGGTCATTCTGGTAGCTTACTTCGGGGCGTTTTAGCCCATTGTATTTCCCATTCCAGGCCGTACCCAGATCAAAGAACTGTACCACCTGGAAATTCCGCAGGAACGCATTGTTAATGGGCTTATTGAACAGGGTAGTGAAAACCGGCAGCCGGAGCTCGCTATTAATGACTACGTCATTGTTGCCGTTGGTGATATTCTGATTAAAGCCACGTAAGTTGACGGCCAGGGTCTGAAAAGCATAGGAAGGATCCTTCGGCGTAGGCAGTGGGTTGGCCTTCGGAAAAAGCCAGCCATCCGTGCCGCCGAGGTAGTAAATGATCTTTTTATCGCCCCAGGAGAAATCCCCCGCCGCCCGAACAGCCCAGATAAAGTTGCGATAGATCGGCAGATAATGGCGGGCGTCGAACCCAAAATTATAGCCATATCTCCCTTCTCCCGGACCCGCATTCATCTGGCTCATCCAGTCCATGTAGAATTTATACCGCAGCCCATTCCAGATATCGGTGGCTTTCAGCAAGGTGTTATCGTATACATATTCCAGATGCACCAGCCCATAGTTCTGAACGTTCAGCGGCGGCGCCGTCAACCCCACACTGTCCACGAGCGGTACCGGCGGGAAGCCATTGATATCCGGCCGGATCACGATCTTATCGGTCCGGTACCCAACGGAAAGCCGCAGGCTCCTGACCTTGTCAAAGGGATACTTCACCACGCCCTGCCAGAGATTAGTATACTCCTTGGCATCGTATGGATAGCCTGCAGCTGCACCCAATGTGGGATCCCCCTGGTAATTGCCTGTCTGCGTCTCCCGGTAATAGATCAGTGAGTAGTCGAGCAGATGCTTCAGGTAGTCTACCCTTGCATAGTATTCACCGCTGCCGTCGAAGAAGGAAGAATTCCCCGGGGTGAAGACCCCGGTATTGGTCGACGCCACTGGCGACTCGCTGGAGCCACTGCCAAAAAACGGCAGGCGAACAGCTCCCGTGAATCGGATATCCTCGAAGAGGTCGAAAATAGAGGCCTTGAGCATGCCGCTAAAGGCGTCCTGGCCGCTCAGGTTAATAGGCAGCGAGCCAGTATAAGTCTGGTATTTGCTGACCAGCACATCGTTATTGAAGCCCGCGGTAAAGTTGTCTACCGAGAATTTCAGGTTGTAATCAAAAAGCTTCGCCCGCTTCAGTATCGGTATCTCCTCTTTCGGCGTCGATTGCGAGGGCCGCAAAGCAAACGGATTGGAATTCAACGGCCGGCGGTTGACGCCGGTATCCTTGCCCTTGTCGAATTCGCTCTCGAAGAAGTCATTGCTTTGCTGCCTCCGGGCCGTATCCGTCTTACGCGGAACCACCGGCCGAAGCACATTGGCTCCGGAGATCTGGGCATCCGCCACCGTCTTCTTGCGATAGTCGGTCATCCTGGCCACCACATTGCGTTTTTGTAATGCCGCATCATCCACTTTCAGCTTATACAGGAATTTTATATCGCCTTCCTGCCGCACCTCGCTGACCGCGCCGTTATCGCCTGCGCTCTTGGTTTCCACCAGGCTGCTCTGATAATTGGTGATCGGGAAGACATACGAGGAGTCGTTCGTAATGGCAAAAACATAGGAAGTGTCCGGCTGCGTCTTGTTCTGCGCCTTTAACATCGAATCCAGATCGGCAGGTTCGGGATTATGCAGCAGCTCGTCGCCGACCTTATACACGGTGTCGAGACCGGCGCGCCTTGTCGTAAAGAACCCGGCATACCGGTTGGCAATGCCATTTTCGTCACTTACAAAGGTAAAGTGGCTGACATTGTACTGCGTAGGGGAACGCGCATTGCCATACTTCAGATGGGTAAGCTGGGAGACCTGCTTGCCCTCGTTGTCATTCCAGTTGTCTACCAGGAAGATGTTATAGTGATAATTGGAAGGCACTACAGTGTCCTTGTTCACAGCCATGCCCGCCGGCCGGTTACTGGAGAAGATGATCCCCGTCTTCCCCGGAAAGGAGACGAAAGAGGCATCCAGGTCGTCGTAAACATCGTTGGTGATCTGCTTGTAGGTCTGCTTTTCGATATCATAGGTGTAGATATCCGACTGCCCATTGCGCACGGCGCTGAGCAGCAGGGTATTGTTGTTCAGCATATATTTAAAGTCCTGCACCTGCTGAAAATCCGGCAGGTCCTGCTTTATGATCTTATAATGCCGTAAAACATCGTAAACAAAGAGCTTGGTCTGCCCGCGTTCCCAATAGATGCAGGCCAGCCGGGTCCCCTTGGGGTCCCAGGAGATCAGCGGATAGTGAGGATTGATCTGCTCCTCCAGCGACCGGACCCCGTTCTTCAGCAACACATGCTCGTAAATATAATTTTCGTAGAGGGTCACCGTATACTTCCCCCTGTTGTACTCCACGTCGGCATAGGTCTGGCTCTTCGGCAGGGGGTTGGGGGAGAAGTGGAAGAAGTCCTTGTGATCGTTGATGTCTTCAGTCACCGATACCGTACCCTTGGGGAAATTGCGGCGCCCCCGGATGTCCTTTTCGTATTTCTCCTCTTCCTCCATCATAAAGTCTTTCAGCACCTCCTTGAACTTCTTCTTGCAGATCCGCTGCGAGGCATTGTTCAGATTGCGGTAAACGCGCGATAGGTAGAGGAAATACGTGACGTTCTCTTTTTTATACTTGTCGGCCAGATAATACCAGAACGCATGCCCTGCCAGGTTAGGCCGCTCGTACGCGAACTGGTAAAAATTCTTGTACCTGCCAGATAGCATGGCCGATTTCAGCTGGTCGTCCAGCACCGTATTCCAGGTTTCCGCGGCATATTCTATATAGCCGTCCGTAAGCCATTGGGGAAGGTCCAGCAAGGTCTGATTGGCGGCAAATTCCCCCAGGTCGTCCCCGAAAAGGATGTTTTCGACCAGGGTGCGCGCAATGCCCTGCCGTATCTGAAGACGCAGGTTGTTGTGGTCCCCATTGAAATAAAGGACCATCTTGTTATTCACCAGCTTGGTGATCCCGCCCGTGGTCTGCCAGTCCAGGTTGAGGCCGATATTGGATTGCTCCAGATCATTATACGTATTGTAAACGACTATATTCGCCCTGCGCTGTAACCCATACTCCACGAACTTCTCGATGCCGGGAAGGTCCTTCTCCGCCTCCTGCAGCACGAATTTGGCAAGATCCTGTCCCCCCTGGCTGAAATAGGTATTAAAATTGGGCGTCTGGTAGTATTGCCACTTGAACTTCTTGAACTGGAGCCGGTTCTTTCCGAATTCGACAGTATTCACCTGTGCCCTCAGGGAGCCGGCGCAAAGCAACAATCCAGTAAATATCCCAAGAAAAAAGTGTGACTTCAACCTAAACTGATGAAATTGCATACCTGCTACCCTTTAAGTTTTAAAGTTATAACAATCCCCAATACCGGTGAAATAGATTTTAATTGTGATCTTTGTTAATATGCTGACCGTAAAGACGTTCGAGTTCAACCCTGTACAAGAGAACACATACGTGCTATTCGATGAAAAGGATGCCTGCTGTATCATCGAT
>JAMFRX010000758.1 GCA_026224995.1 Puia dinghuensis | reverse complement strand
GTGCCCACGGTGGGTGGCGAGATCTACTTTGAAGAATGTTATCATACCAATCCGCTGGTGAATGCGATGAGCGTGGGCATCCTGAAGAATGGGGAGACCATCTCGGCCACGGCCAAGGGAACCGGCAATCCGGTGATCTTTGTAGGGAGCGCTACCGGGAAGGATGGCATCGGGGGCGCCAGCTTTGCCTCGGCCAATATCACGGGTGAATCGACCAAGGAGCTGCCGGCCGTTCAGGTAGGCGATCCTTTTCAGGAAAAGAAATTGCTGGAAGCCTGTCTGGAGGTCATCAAGACCGGGGCGGTAGTCGGCATGCAGGATATGGGGGCGGCGGGCATCATTTGCTCGACTGCCGAGATGAGCGCCAAGGGCGAGGTGGGGATGCGGATCGATCTGGACAAGGTGCCTACCCGCCAGCGCGATATGAAAGCCTGGGAGCTGCTCCTCAGCGAAAGCCAGGAGCGGATGCTGATGGTCGTAGAAAAAGGGAAAGAAAAGGAGGTCATCCGCATCTTTGAAAAATGGGATCTGCCGGTGGCGGAGATCGGGGAGGTCACGGACGACGGGCTACTCCATTTTTATAAGGATGGGCAGCTGGAAGCCACTATCCCGGCCTATGAGCTGGTGCTGGGTGGCGGGGCGCCGCAATACGACCGGCCTTATAGCGAACCGGGGTACCTGAAGAAGGTGAAGGCTTTCGATGCCGCGACCGTGGCGGTGCCCAAGGACCTGCGGGCCGTTGCGGAACAGCTGGTCGCCCTGCCGAATATCGCTTCGAAGAAATGGGTGGCCGTACAATATGACAGCACGGTAGGCGCCGCCAACTCCAGCACCAACGAGCCCAGCGATGCGGCGGTAGTGTTAGCGAAGGGAACCGAGCAAAGCGAAGGTTCCGAACGTACCCGAGGAATCGAAGGGTACGAGCGAGGAAAAGGCGAGGAACGAAGCCTTGACGAAGCTCCAAACGAAGTTTGGGACCGAAGTTCTGGAAAGGCGCTGGCGGTGACGACGGATTGCAATAGCAGGTATGTATTCGCCGACCCTTATAAGGGAGCGATGATCGCCGTGGCCGAAGCGGCCAGGAATATCGTCTGCAGCGGCGGGCAGCCCCTGGGCGTGACGAACTGCCTGAACTTCGGCAATCCCTATGATCCCGAAGTGTACTATCAGTTTGTACAGGCGATAAAAGGAATGGGCGACGCCTGCCGGAGATTCGACACGCCTGTGACCGGCGGCAACGTGAGCTTCTACAATCAAAACCCTGACGGCGCCGTCTATCCGACGCCGACGATCGGGATGGTAGGCGTGCTGGACCATGTGAAGGACAAGATGACCCTGGACTTCAAAGAGGAAGGGGATACCGTTTTCTTACTGGGTACGAGCCGTGCGGACATCGGCTCTTCCGAATACCTGCATAAGATCCAAAAAGTGGAATATAGCCCGGCCCCGTATTTTGAGATCGAAGAAGAATTCCAGCTGCAGCGGAAAGTGGCGGAACTCATAGAAAAAAAGCTGGTGGTCTCTGCACATGATGTGAGCGAGGGCGGACTCTTTATTACTCTGGCCGAGTCGGCCTTTCCGCGCGGATTGGGCTTCGACGTGAGCGCCGGCGATCACGATGTCCGGAAAGATGCTTACTGGTTCGGGGAGTCGCAGAGCAGGGTCGTGGTTACAGTCGCGCCTGAAGCGGTAGCCCGGTTCAAGGCTGCCATGGGGGACGTGCCGTTCGAGGAATTGGGGAAGGTGACTGACGGCAGCTTCCGCGTGGATGGGGCGGATTGGGGTTCGGTAGAGGAGTGGAAGGATAAGTACGATAATAGTTTAGAAAATTATATGTCACAATTAGTGGAACTGGAACAACTATGATAGATGCCAACAAAGAATATATTGTCGTTACGGGTGCGGCGGGGTTCATAGGGAGCTGTCTGGCGGGCCTGTTGAATGACCAGGGGCATGACGACCTGATCCTGGTAGATCTTTTTGGCGAGGTGGACAAGGCGCCAAACCTGGAGGGGAAGCGGTTTGCCGAACAGGTGGATCGGGAGGTTTTTTTCGATTGGCTTGCAGCCAACAAGCCGAGGATCGGGGCCTTCTATCATATTGGGGCGCGTACGGATACCACGGAATTCGACTATTCCGTAC
>JAMFRX010000757.1 GCA_026224995.1 Puia dinghuensis | reverse complement strand
GTCCGCCAGCGCCAGGTCTCCGATGATCAGGTCATTGTCTATTTTCAGCCATGCTATCGCGGCCCCGATACGGATGACATGGTTATCAGTATATTCCCTGTACTGCATATAGGCCTCGCTTCGCCAAAGACCATTATAGCCATCTTCTATTACGGAATTGGGCATCTTTCTTCCGGCATCATTCCGGCCACCCAGGATAAACCGGCAATAGCGACGATACGCCCCTTTTAGCAGCCTTATCCGCCTTGCCACCGCTGCCAGGGGCAGGGTACGGATAGGGATGACAAAAAAGTCCATGGTTTCCGTTTGCCGCCATCCAAGCCGGGTTACAAATCCATGATAGGAATGTTGATTGGGAAACCCAAAAAGCAGCCGGATATCTTGCCGCCGGCACAGCTCGATAGTCAACTTCGACAGCTCTACAAAAATGCCCTTGTTCCGGAAGTCGGGATGGGTCATCGTATCACCCGATTGTGCGCCAAGGATAAGCCGGTCGCCATACCGGATCAGGCAGGGCATGACACCGTAATACCCAATTGCGATATTGTCCTGGTTATAGGCGATAAAACCAAGATACACAGCTCCCGAGTAGGCTGTATCATATTTTTTCAGGAAATAGCCGGTGGCAGGGCGCTGGCCGTAAACAGCCTGGTACAGGTCTTCCAGATCGGGCAAATTTTCCGCAGATAGCCGGTCTATCACATATCCCTGTACGGCTGCTGGTTCAGAGCGCATAGGTTCTTTTTATGGTGGCTAACAGCTGGTTTTCCGTGGAGATAAAGGGATTCACAATAAAACGCTCCCGCATGGCCAGATCACCCCGGTCATCCGGGAAATGATAATCGAGAGCCAGGATCTGATCAAAGCCGGCTTGCAAAGCAGCTTCTACTGCCGCCCGGGAATAAGTACCATATGGGAAAGCCACAGAACGCACTGGCTTGCCGGTCCATTGTTCCAGGCACCGCTTGGAGGCGGTCAACTCTTCGGTCACGCTGCTGATGGGTAGACGCCCCAGGTCATTGTGATAAAAGCCATGGCTACCGATTGTCACCCACTTCGACTCGGACAGCTCCCGGATCTGTGTTTCCGTCATCTGCAGCCAGTATTCCTCCTCTCCCTGCCTTTCACGGAAGGCGACGTGTGGATACAACACCTCCATCATCTCGACTTTCTCTGCAAATCCCTGGTCACGGAGCATCTCCATGAGCTTTCGTCCATTCCGCTCGGAGATATAATGATTGAGCTCACCCTTGTAAAAGGTCTCGTTCCGATAGACCAGCCGGTAAGGGCCGTATTTGTTCAGCATGCCTAGGAAATCATTCCATAGGATATCATAACCGGCTTGTCTGATCGTCGTGACAAAGAAAACGGCCGGCAGCTCATATTTTTCCAGCAGCGGCAATACATACCGGTGGTTATTCTCATACCCATCGTCAAAGCTGATGCAGACATTAAATCGGTCGTCGCTGAATCGTTGCGCAAAGTAGTCGTCCAGCGTGATGACATGGCAATACTCTTTATAGTAACGGAGATGTTCCTCGAAAGTCTTTAGCCGGAGAAAGATATTGTTGAACCGCAGATGATCCCGCTGGCAGATGCCGTGATACACAACGATCCTCGCACCCCGCGCCGAACGAAAGTATGACTTGTTCATGCCCGCGAGCGCACCCGCATCTCTTACGGCGTAGCGGATCTTTTGTCGTATTCGTTGAAACATTTTGAATGTGTTGGATGTTTTATTGCTAATTTAGACGTATTCAAAAATCATCGAACGTGGTCAGCGTTATACTACCTACCTATAACCGTGCTCACTTGCTGGAAGAAACCATTCGCAGCGTATTGCAGCAGGAATATACCGATCTGGAGCTCTTCGTCCTCGACGATGGTTCCGAAGACCACACCAGCGATCTTGTTCGCTCCATACCCGATGCCCGCATCAACTATCAGCGGTTCCCGCACACCGGCCATACCGGCCGTTTAAAGAACTTCGGCATCCGTCATGCGGCTGGCGATTATATCGCCTTCATCGATTCCGATGACACCTGGAAGCCCGGAAAGTTGGAAAGGCAGATCAAGCTCCTCGAAGATAACCCCTCCCTGGGATTTTCCATTACCGATGTCACCACCTTCCGCGACGATACCATCCTGATCCCCCATTCCTATAAGCTTCAGGATACCATCGAATGCCGCAGCATCTTCCGGGATATGAAAGAGAGCAGGTTTATCGTCTATAATCCAACGCTTATAATCCGCAAAGGTTGCCTGGAGCGTACGGGATATTTTAGCGAAACCATGCGTTCCGGCGATTATAACTTCAATTGCCGGCTGGCCTGGCATTTCGACGCCGGCATTATCTACGAACCGCTGGTGATGCGGCGGGTCCACGATTCCAATATGAGCCGGGATATCCCCTTCGAAAATTACGCCGAATACTTGGAGACCTTCGAGTATTTATATAAAGAAAAAATGATCGAAAGACGATATCTGCTCCAGGCTAAAGGGAATGCCTGGTTTAAGATGGGAAAGCTGCATGCGGCGAAGGGAAATTGGAGCCTTGCCTGGCAGCATTACCGCAAATCACTGCGATATACGCCACTGAAGGGGGATGCCTACCGCGGCATCTGGCAGGCCTTCCTGCAGTCTTTTCGGCACGCTTGATCTCCTCTGGCAACTACTACCGCCAATCATACGTTCTCATCGGAATACAACCCATGAAAAGAGCGCTAAAATATCTGGCCGGCCGTTTTTACCGGCCCTTGCTGGTGAAATACCTGTCTTTGGAGCGAACCTATACCTTCAAAGGCATCCGCGTGCAGGTGCCGCCGGGAGTATTCCACCCGGGATTCTTCTTTTCCACCAAATTTCTGCTGCGCTTCCTCGAAAGACAGCCGTTAAAGGGCCGGTCGTTTCTGGAATTAGGAGCGGGCAGCGGGCTGATCTCCCTGTCCGTAGCACGCCAGGGCGCCATCGTTACTGCTACCGACGTCAATCCGCAGGCCATTGGCTGCCTGCAGAAGAATGCGGCGCTTAATGCGTGCCCGCTGGAAATCATCCACTCCGATCTCTATGCTGATATCCCCCGCCAGCCATTCGATATTGTCGCCGTAAACCCGCCCTATTACCGGAAACAGCCGGCCAACGATGCCGAAAAGGCCTGGTACTGCGGGCCCGAAGGCGAATATTTCGACGACTTCTTTAGCGACCTGGGTCTGTATATCCACAGCAGGTCGGACGTCTGGATGGTGCTCTGCGACGGCTGCGACCTTCCCATGATCTACCGCCAGGCGGCCCGTTATGGCTGGGCGCTCACCTGCGTGTATACCCGACATAACCTCGTCGAAAAGAACTATATTTTTCAGATCACCCCACTTTCTAAGGGCATCCTTTGAGCCCAAACCTGCGTTTGTATTATCGGCCGATAGTGAACTAATAAGAAGAATAGAAGAAAATGACACATAAAGTCTTGTTATTCAATCCCCGTAGCTCAAATGGCAAGTACAGGATACCGAATTCCGTGCTACAGGTCGCTGCGTCCATCGACGGCAAGTTCGAATGGGTGATCGTAGATGGCAACCGCGAACGGGATCCCTATAAGAAAATAGCAGCCTACCTGCGCACCGGCGAGTTTCGCTATGTTGGCTTTACGGTCATGCCCGGCCCTCAACTGAAAGAAGCCATTCCTTTCGCAAAGTCTATCCAAATCGATTTTCCCGGCACGGTGATGATCTGGGGCGGCTATTTCGCCACCAATCAGTGCAAGGTGGTCCTGCGTTCCGGTTACGTGGACTTCGTCATCAACGGCCCCGGCGATCACGCTTTCCCCGACCTCCTGGAGGCTCTGGAGAACAACCAGCCCTATGAGGGCATCAGGAACCTGATCTACCTCAATGAGGGGAAGATCGTGAAGACCCCTAAAGAGGACCTCATCGAACAGGCTACGCTTCCGACACTGCCCTACGATAAGCTCAACAGGCTTTATGACCTGCCGACCTATCTCGGGAAAACTTATCTGGGCACTAAGACCCTTGCCTATCATTCCAGCGTCGGCTGCCCCTTCACCTGCTCTTTTTGTGCAGTCGTACCGATCTACGAAGCCCGCTGGAAGGCCAAGCCGGCTGACCAGGTTTACCGTGACGTCAAATACATCAAGGACAAATGGGGCGCGAACGCCATAGAGTTCCATGACAATAACTTCTTCGTATCGGAAAAAAGGACAGCGGATTTTTCCCGGCTGATAAAAGGGGAGAACATGATCTGGTGGGGCGAAGGCCGTATCGATACGATCCATAAATACAAGGACGAGACCCTGGCGCTCATGCGGGAGTCCGGCTGTAAGATGATCTTCTTCGGCGCCGAAACGGGCAACGACGAGGTCCTGAAGAAAATGGACAAGGGCGGCACCCAAACGGGCGCCCAGATCCGCGCTTTCGCCGCAAGGATGAAGAAATTCGATATCATTCCCGAGTACAGCTTCGTGCTGGGCATGCCCGGCGATGACCCCAAAAAAGTGATGGACTATATCGACGGTGACATTGCTTTCATCAAGGAGATAAAAGACATCAACCCCGACACCGAGATCATCATCTATACGTATAGCCCGGTGCCGACTGAAGGCTCGGAACTGTACGAAAAAACACTCGCCTCAGGTTTTCGCTTCCCCGAAATACTGGAAGACTGGATAAGCCCCGCCTGGGAGAACTTCGACCTGCGCAAGAACCCCCTGACCCCCTGGCTGACGCCGGCCATGATCGACAAGATCCGCGACTTCGAGACCGTGCTCAATGGCTTTTACCCTACCGTATCCGATATCCGCCTGAGTTCTTTAAAAAGAAAGGTCATCCATCATCTGGCAGCCTTACGATACAGGTCGGGATTATACAAATACCCTTACGAAATAAAGCTCCTGCACCGGCTCTGGCGATATCGCCAGCCGGAGATCCAGGGGTTCTAAGCTAAAACCAACGTAAAATGTACCTTCCGGACTCCTCCATCTTAACCAACATCCAGGTCCAGGGTCACACACGCCTACCTGATATCCTCTTCGAAAAGAAGTATATACAGATCCGTGCCCTAGAAAGTAGGCTCTATACCGACGAAGAGCTCATGCAATTGCCGGATATCGGGCCGGTGCATCCTCACTTTACGGAATGGCAGCTGCGAAAGCGATCCGCCCGCCGGCTGATCCATTATCTTGCTATTCGCAAGACACCGCTTGAGATCCTGGAAGTAGGCTGCGGCAACGGCTGGCTCACCCACCAACTGGCGGAAATACCCGGCACCAGGGTCACTGGTACAGACATCAATTTCACGGAGCTGCAGCAGGCAGCCCGCGTTTTCAGCAATGACCCCAACCTCCGTTTCATCCACGGTGACATCCGCTCCGGCATCCTGGAAGGCCGGCAATTCGATTGCATCGTTTTTGCCGTGACCCTCGAACATTTTCCTTCCGCCAAAAAGATCCTGCACCTCAGCCTCTCCCTCCTGAAACGGGGCGGCGAGATCCATATCATCGACTCCCCCTTCTGCCGGCCCGAAGAGGTCAAGCTGGAGGAAAGGCGGACCCTGGCATATTATACTTCTTTCGGCTACCCGGAAATGGCCGATTATTATTATCACCATACCCTGGCAGACCTGCGGTCATTCCACAATGCGATCCTCTATAACCCCAAGGCCATGCGTAACCAGTTTCGCCGGATCAAAAACCCGCATCCCTGGATCAGGATCAAAAATATTTGAGTATGCATCTCCCTCCGTTGCTCCATACTTTCCGGCGCTACCGGACCTTGCAGACCGGCAGGATAACCGCCCTGCCCATCGTCATTCTCATGCCGCATAGCGCCTGCAACTGCAAATGCATGATGTGCGATATCTGGAAGGGGAACCACAACCTGCGTCAGCTCACGGAAAAGGACGTGGAAGGGTTGATGGACAGCCTGCGCAAGCTAGGCACCAGGCAGGTGCTCATGTCTGGTGGGGAAGCGCTGCTGAATCCGAACTTTTTTCGTTTCTGCGAAATCCTTAAAAAAGAGGATATCCGCATCACCCTGCTGTCGACCGGCCTCGCCCTCGCCAGGCATGCCGACAACCTGCTGAAATGGGTGAACGATATCATCGTCTCACTCGACGGCGACGAACAGCTGCACGACCAGATCCGTAATATCCCCGGCGCCTTCCGGAAAATGAAGGAAGGCATTCAGCTTCTCCACGCCAGGGATCCGTATTTCCGCATTACCGCGCGTACGGTGATCCACCGCCAGAACTTTCAGCGCCTTCCGGCTATTATAGATGCGGCAGTGGATATGGGACTTCAGCAGATAAGCTTTCTTCCGGCAGACGTGACCAGCGAAGCCTTTAACCGGTCCGACCCCTGGGAGGAACCACGGCAGCATGAGATCCTTCCGACAGAACAGCAGCTGCCCGAGCTGACCGGCATGCTTGAAAAGGTGATTGTGCAATACCAACCGCTTTTTGCCAATGGGTTCATCGCGGAGTCTCCGGCTAAATTCACTAAAATAGGGGAGTACTACACCGCCTCTTACGGCCGGAATCCTTATCCCTATAAAAAGTGCAATGCCCCCTGGGTATCTGCCGTAGTAGAGGCCGATGGCGCCGTCCGCCCCTGCTTCTTCCTGCCGTCCATGGGCAATATCCACGACAAGGGGCTCGCCGATATCCTCAACAGCCCCGAAGCCCTGGCCTTCAGAAGATCGTTGGATATGGATGCCAATGCCACCTGCGTTCGTTGTGTTTGTTATCTTAACCTTCCACCAAGAGCTAGCCTTTAGAATTATGAACAAAGTCCTTTTTTCCCATTCTTATTTCATGCGGTATGACCCCAAGCAGTGGGCGAACGGTACGCCCTACGCTCCACTGGCTACCATCGGGGCGGCCGCCCTCTTGCGGGAAAATGGGTATGCCGTCTCCCTCTTCGATACGATGTTTGTGGAATCCCCCGACGAGCTGATGCCCCGCCTGACGGCAGAACGGCCGGACTTCTTCGTCGTCTATGACGACGGCTTCAACTATCTCACCAAGATGTGCCTCACCAATATGCGGGACGCCGCGGTTCGCATGATCCAACTGGCGCGACGCGAGGGATGCATCGTCATTGTATCCAGCTCGGACTCTACCGACCACTACCAGGAATACCTGGAAAAAGGCGCGGACTTCGTCCTGCTGGGCGAAGGAGAGCAAACCCTGCTGGAGCTGGTCACGGCCATCGGCGACGGGAAAGAAGACCTGTCGCATATCCAGGGAATGGCCTGGTCGAAAAATAAGCTTCCGGTATGCAGCCCCATGCGAAAGGTGATGAAAGACCTGGACCAGCTTCCGCTGCCCGCCTGGGACCTCGTGAATATCGAAAGCTATCGCCAGGTCTGGATGCGGCACCATGGCTATTTTTCCATCAATATCAGCACAACCCGCGGCTGCCCTTTCAAATGCAATTGGTGTGCGAAGCCCATTTATGGGAACCGCTACAATGCACGGTCTCCCCAGCATGTGATCCGGGAGATCCAATGGCTCAAAGAACAGTATGGCTTCGATCACATCTGGATGTGCGACGATATCTTCGGGCTGAAGCCAGGCTGGGTCAACGAATTCGCCGATCTTGTGGAAAGGAAGGGCCTGCATTTCAAATTCAAGATCCAATCCCGCGCAGACCTTCTTCTGCAGGAAGACTATGTCCGGGCCCTGGCCCGCGCAGGTTGTGAGAATAGCTGGATGGGTGCGGAAAGCGGGTCCCAGAAGATATTGGACGCCATGGATAAAGGCACTACCGTCAGCCAGATCGCCGAAGCGACGACCCTCCTGCGTGAACACGGCATTCGCCCGGCCTTCTTCATCCAGTTCGGCTATCCCGGCGAGACAAAGGAAGACATCGAGCTTACCATTAACATGATCAACCGGCTGCTACCGGATGAGCTCGGCATTTCCGTTTCTTATCCCTTGCCGGGGACGGTATTCTATGAACGCGTACGCGCCGACCTGCAGGAAAAAACCAACTGGACCGATTCCGACGAGCTTCACCTGATGTTTAAAAATACCTACCCGCCGGCCTTTTACAAACAGCTGCACCACTACGTGCACCGCAGCTATCGCTGGCATTTTGCAGTCCGCCAGTTCAAGCGACTGATCGCCAGGCCCGCCCGGTTTGCCAAAAACGGACTGCGGGTTACGGCTTCCATCGCCTGGAATTTTGTGGCCGCCATCATTGCCAGGAGAAAACTAAAAAAACTGGAGGCATGAACATTCAGGACTTGATCAACGAGAAAGAGACGGCCAGGGCCTTTAGTAAACAGGCCGCGGTATTCGACACCTATGACGCAGGGAATACCATCATTCATTACAAACGCCAACGGGTGCGGGACCATGTGCTACGCTACCTGCCTCCTGATAGCTCCATTTTGGAGCTGAACGCAGGCACGGGAACCGATGCCGTTTTCTTCGCCGGGCTGGGCCACCGGGTCCATGCTACGGATATTGCAGAGGGCATGCAGGTTAAGCTCAGGGAGAAGATACTGCAGCAGGGACTGACCGACAAGGTGACGGCGGAGCTCTGCTCCTTCACCGCCCTGGCAGCTCTGCAGCACAAAGGGCCCTACGACCTGATCTTTTCCAATTTCGCCGGACTCAATTGTACCCGTGAGCTACAAAAAGTACTGGGCTCTTTCAGCCCTTTGTTGAAACCCGGCGGCCAGGTGACCCTGGTCATCCTGCCCCCCTTTAGTCTATGGGAGGCCCTGCGGCTATTCCGGGGAAATTTTAAATTTGCTTTCCGCCGGTTCTTCAGCCGGAACAGAGGAGCGCCCGCCCATGTGGAAGGAGTCCACTTCCGGTGCTGGTACTATTCTCCATCTTTTGTAAGGCGGATAATGAAAAATAATTCCTATGAACTACTGGGCCTGGAAGGGCTCTGCACGATCGTTCCACCTTCTTATATCGAGAATTTTGCGGAACGGCGACCACGGCTCTATCGCTTCTTGCGAAACCGGGAAGACCAATGGAAGGGAAAATGGCCCTGGAAGACGGTTGGCGACTATTATATTATTTCTTTCCGGAAGATATAGCCGCGTTCTCTGAGCTCTTCTAATTTCCGGCGGTATCTGGTGAGTATCCTTTGCTGGAAGTAAACAGGATTGGGACGGGAATAATGCTGACCGCAGAGCATGCTCAAGGTGCTTCCCTTCATATCCTTTTGGCCGTTTTCCTCTTTTTCCTTCCAACGGCCATCGGTGAATTTCCGGAGATGGTTTTCCAGCCGGTCTCCCAGCCGGTTGGAAAACAGCTTTTCCAGACAGCGCTTGAGCAGGGAAGAACGATGCGACCCCTGCATCTCCCGGACGCGCTGCATGTACCGGGGCAAATAAGCGCTGACCCAGCTATTGGCCTGGAAGAAGCTGACAAGCTCTTCGCCACCACGGGCAGGCAGCAGCGTGTAAAGCTCCGTCGCAGTGAAGATATTCTTTTCCTCTATTTCAAGGGCTTCTTCATCGATGTAGTAGTTCAGGCAGTAACGATCCAGGTGACCCGTGAAATAGGCCATACGCCTGTAGAGGAGCATCAGCGTCCTGGTGATCCATACCCGGTTGGCGCGGGTGATGATAAAATAATCGATGTCCGCGTTCTCGTCCGCGAAGCGTTTGCTCAGGGAACCGGAGATGCAGATGCCCCTGACGTAAGGAAACTGGTACAGGAAGCTCGCATTGCGATTGGCTATCGCCAGGAGCTTGTCGGCATGGGCCTCGCCCCGCTGCCGCCTTTCGGCCAGCGACGCATTGTTCTGCAACGAATAGTAAGGGCCGGACCTGTACAGACCGCCTTCCCTTACCAGCATCTCCGTTTCATGGCCGATCTCCGTTTCTCCGGCTTCGACCTCCAGGAAACGACGGATGTCCTCCAGGGACAGTGGGTAGTTGAAAAGATCGAAGTAGGCGATCACTTTCAATATGCTTTTGCGTAGTTCCATGAAAATAGAACGCGCCCAAAAAGGCATCGGTTGCTTGGTTCCCCCGGCTCACAAAAAGACATGCGGGGCAACCGCAGCGGCGCCGGCTGCGTTTTTTATCCTGATGAAAAGGGCATTCGACTTGCTGGTAGCTATTATTGTCATTATCTGCATCCTAAGCTGGCTGCTGCCGATCCTGGCCCTGCTGATACGGTTGGATTCGCATGGGCCTGCCTTCTTCGTGCAGAAAAGAGTAGGCCGGTATTCGCGCCTGTTCGCCTGTTATAAGCTGCGGACCATGGTGGTCAACGCACAGGCCGACCAGCGCCCGGCATCGGGCAACGACGCACGCATCACCCGATTGGGTAGCTGGCTTCGCCGTTCGCATCTGGACGAACTGCCGCAGTTCTTTAATGTATTCCTGGGATCCATGAGCCTGGTAGGTCCAAGGCCCTATATGCCGGCCGATTGCCGCCTGTTCGGGAAGATGGTACCTGATGCTAACTTACGGCATCAGGTGAAGCCTGGTATAACGGGAATGGCGCAAGCCAAAGGATTGCATGGGGGCATCTGGGATCAACAGACCATTGCCGAACGGTATTATTGGGACACGTACTATATCAACCATGCGGATCTGAGGCTGGACCTGCGCATACTGGGCCGGACCCTCGTTAATCTTCTTCCTGGTTACGCGTATTCTGGTGCGCGAATAATCGTTTCTGCAAACCGCTCCATCTCCTCCAACTGGGGACTGCATTGGAGCAGGAAGAAATCCACGCCTGCTGCCGCAAAGGCGCCTATCTTGTCCTCTACCTCCGCCGGCGTGCCGACCAGCCCGGAACGCAAACCGCGATTGGAGACGGAATAATCTTCCAGCGAAACCTTTTGCTCCAGCTGCGTACCCGCCAGCCATTGCTGATAGTTGTTGTAGCCGGCGCTCCCTGGACGAACATCTGTGATCCGCGCCAGCTCCCGCTTTACTTCCGCATCGCTGTTCCGGATGATGCTGTAGGCGGCCACTCCATATTGCATGGGTTGAAGCCCTTTTTTCTCTCTTCTTTCCTTCATATCCCTTATCCGCCTGCCGATGGTCTCCGGCTCATCTCCATGCATGACATAGCCATCACAGGTAGAGGAAATGAGGTCCTTGGCCGTCTCCGATTCTCCCCCCGCATAAAGGGCCGGTCTCGGCCGCGACAGCGGCTTCGGCTGGAGGGTGTTGTCGGCAACGGAGTAGTATTTCCCCTGGAAGTTAAATCCATCCTGCTGCCAGACGCCATTGAGCACGGTCAGCCATTCCGCCGTCCGCGCATACCGGTCATCGTGCTGCTCGAATCCTACGCCATACTTGGTGGCTTCGTCGCGCCACCAGGAAGAGACCACGTTCAGCGAAAGCCTGCCCCCGCTGATGTGATCGATATTGGCCGCCTGCTTGGCCAGGAGCGCGGGATTGTGAAAGGTAGGCCGAACGGCTACCATAAGCTCCTGTTTGTGGGTAACCGCCGCCAACGCGGCAGCCGTCGACCAGGCATCCAGGGAAGGCGCCTGCTCGCCTTTGATATCGTTGAGGTTCAGCTCCGCTATAAGCGAAAGGTCGAAGCCGATCTCCTCGCTTCGAATCGCGAGCCGCTTTACATAATCCCAGGAGGCCTGCATGTTTTCGTCATCCACGTTTCGCAGCCAGCCGCCGAAAACGGGTAGCCAATATCCGTATCTCATAATGAAACAGTTTTTGGTGACCGGACCGCTCCTTCCAATGCCGGCACGCCGGCACGCTTTTCCAGGTAATCCACCAGCCGCTGGTGCGGGTTGAACCCAATGACATTTACGGCATCCGCTACGAAGTTGGACAAGGCGTTGACATCGTAATAATATATCTCCCCATCCCTATCGTCAATGATATACTCGATGCCGCCTACATCTATGCCGGATTGCTGAACAACTGTCTCGACGGCCTTGATGACGGCCGGTGGCGGTGTATACCCCTCTACTTTCAAGCCATTCTTTGGCGCTTCGATCGCGCAGGCATTGCGTATGAGCTCCACGCCCGTGTTCGTCTGGCAGATGTCGGCAGGACAGAGGTTGAACGTATCGCCGGTGAGATAGACCCTGATGGCATAGAGGAACTTGCCGCCCAGCGTCTCCACTCTTGTGATATAGCCGCCGCGTGCAGTAATGAATTCCTGGAGCAGC